>CAYUKE010000074.1:0-9335 GCA_964445185.1 uncultured Geminicoccaceae bacterium | reverse complement strand
GCCGCGCTGTTCTCGTCTCTGGCGCGTTAGACGGCGCGGATCGTCGATCGCTTGGCGGAGGATACGGGCGTCGGCCTGCGGCAGACCCAAGGTGCCGACCGGCGACGCTTCCCCCGGACCCCATGTGAGTTCGACGCCGAGCTAACGATGACGGGGTCTTTGCTCAAGGCCAGAACCCGCGATCTTTCCGTCGGCGGCGCGTTGGTCGTCCTCGACCAGGGGGCAGCGCCAACGGCGGGCGTGCGCGGCGAGATGACCATCGCCGGCATCGGCACGGTCGCGGCCGAGGTGCGGGACGTCAGCACCCTCGGCGTCCACCTGCAGTTCGGCCCAGCCGCGCCCGCGTTCCGCGACCGGCTGGAGCAGGAGCTGCGGCGGATCGCGGCCGAGGATGACGGTTTCGCGGCGCGGGCCAAGGACGGCGCGCGCGCGATCGAAGCCGCGTTCGAGAACGCCATCGCCAGCGGACGCGCGACCGCGGATGATCTGTTCGACATCGCCTACGCGCCGATCGCGGCGAGCGATCCCGTGCAGTTCACCACGCGCTTCACCGAGCTTTGCGACCGGCTGCTGCCGGCGATCCAAGAGCCGCTGAAGAGCGCCTCCGATCGCGTGGTCTTCGCCGCTGCCATGGACCGGAACGCGTACCTGCCGACCCACAACGCGGTCTACTCTAAGCCGCAGCGGCCCGGCGAGCCGGTCTGGAACGCAGCGAACTGCCGGAACCGGCGCAAGTTCGACGACCGTGCCGGGCTGACAGCGGCACGCAACACCAAGCCAGTCCTGCTGCAGAGCTACCTGCGCGACATGGGCAACGGCCAGTTCGTCATGATGAAGGAGGTCGATGCTCCGGTGGCCGTCCGTGGCCGCCACTGGGGTTGCCTGCGGCTCGCCTATCGGCTCCGCTGAGGGTCCCCTTTCGCGGGCTACGCGATGGGCCCATAAGGCCGGCATGGGCGATATTGTGTCCATTGCCGCGGACCAGCCGTTTGCCGCCGCGCTGGCCAAGGGGCTGCTCGAGCGCTTCGGCGCCCGCGGGCTTGGGCGACTGCGGCTCCTGCTGCCCAGCCGGCGGGCGTGCTCGGTCATGCAGGACGCGTTTCTCGAGGCGACGGCCGGCGGCTCGCTTCTGCTGCCGCGTCTGCGCGCAGTCGCCGACATCGACGATGAGCTCGACGTCCTCGACCCCGGCGTTGATCTGGAGGTGCCGCCGGCGCTGTCGCCGCTGCGGCGCCAGTATCTGCTGTTCGCGCTGGTCCGCCGCGTCGACACGCACATGCCGCACGAGCAGGCCTTCCGGCTCGCCGAGAGCCTTGGTGAGCTCCTCGACGAGCTGGCCGACGAGGACGTCGCCCTCGACGATCTGCTCGCGCTCGAGGTTCCCGACGCGGCGGAGCACTGGCAGCGCGTCGTCGCGTTCCTGCGCATCGTTGCCGCCGCGTGGCCGGCGATCGAAGCCCAAGAGGGGGCGATCAGCGCTGGCGAGCGACGGCGACGCGTCCTTGGCGCGGTCGCCGAACACTGGCGGATGGAACCGCCCGCTGCACCGGTCGTCATCGCCGGCGTCACCGGGTCTGTGCCGGCGGTCGCGGGGCTCATCCGAACGGTTTTGGACTTGAAAGAGGGGCTGGTGGTCCTTCCGGGATGCGCCACGCCGACGGAACTCGATGGCGCACGCAGGCAGGGGCCGACCCACCCGCAGTGGGCGTTCCACCGCTTGCTCGAGCGTCTCGAGGTCGCGCCCGATGCCGTCGCCACGTGGCCCGATGCGGGCGCGTGCCGGTCGGCCCGCGAACGGCTCCTGACCGCCGCCTTCGCGCCCGCCCAGCCGCCGCCGCCCCTGGACGATCTCGAGCCGGCGCTCGCCGATGTTGAAACGGTCGAGGCGCCGGATCAGGCGAGCGAGGCGCTCGCCATCGCCCTGGCGTTGCGTGGCACCGTCGAGCGCGGGCGTACGGCGCTCGTCGTCGTGCCAGACCGCAGCCTCGGACGACGCGTCAGCGCCGAACTCGCCCGCCTCGGCCTTCAGGTCGAGGACAGTGCGGGTCGGCCGCTGGATCAGACGGCGCCGGGCGTCTTCGCGCTGCTGGCAGCGCACGCCTGCCTGGATGCCGAGCCGACCGTGCCTTGGCTCGCCTTGCTTAAGCACCCGCTCGCCCGAGGCGGTCGCGATGCCGCTTCTTGCCGACGCCTCGCCCGTCGTCTCGAGCTTGGGCTGCGCGCAGGTGTGCCCGCCGCGCCCGGCTGGCCGTCGCTCGAGACGGCAGCGGGCACCGAGCCAGCCTTGCGTGAGTGGTTCGAGGGGCTCGCGACCGCGATGTCGCCTCTCCGCGCGTTGGGCGCGCAGGAGAACGCCTCGCCCAGCGCGTTGCTCGACGCGTTCGAGCCGGCGCTGGTGGCGCTCGCCACCGATGACGCTGGTGATGCGAGCGAGCTTTGGGCAGGCGTCGCCGGCGAAGCGTTGATCGACTTCCTCGATGCGCTGCGCCGCGCGACGAGTGATGCGGAGCCGATCGCGCCGGCCGCGTTCACGCCGATGCTGGCCTCGGCTATGGCGGCCCAGCCGGTACGGCGGGTGGAGACGGGCCATCCGAGCCTGCGTCTGCTCGGCCGCTTCGAGGCGCGAATGCAGACCGCGGACCTCGTGGTTCTCGCGGGACTCAACGAGGGTGCGTGGCCGCCGGCACCCGAGCCCGGCCATTGGCTCGGCCGCGCGCAGCGCCTGGCTCTCGGCCTGCCGCCGGTGGAGCAGCACACGGGCTTTGCCGGGCACGACTTCGTCCAGCTCGCGGCGAGTGCGGGTCGGCTGCTCCTGACCTCCAGCCGGCGCGACGCGACCGGTGCGCCGGCGGCGCGCTCCCGTTTTCTCGATCAGCTCGAGCGGGTCCTCCGGCGGCTCGGCCCGGCGACGGCGATCCCGCCGAGTGTTGCCTTGGCCTGGGCGTTGACGCTGGATCGACCGGAGGACCAACCGCGGCCTTGGGCACGACCGCGCCCGACACCGCCGCTCGACGCCCGCCCCACCCGACTAAGCGTGTCGGACGTCGAGGGCTTGGTCCACAACCCCTATGCGGTCTACGCGCGACGCGTTTTGGGCCTGCGCCCGCTCGACCCGCCATGCCGTCCCGTGGACGCCCGCGAGCGGGGCACCATCGTCCACGCGATCCTCGACCGCTTCGAACGCCAGCACGCGCTGCCCTGGCCCGGGAACGCGCTAGACCGGCTGCTTGACGACGCTCGTGCCGTTTTCGCCGAGCACCAGCTCGGCGATGCTGTCACCGCGTTATGGTGGCCGCGGTTCCAGCGTGTCGCCCGTTGGCTGGTCGCCACCGAGCCGGCTCGCCGTGCCGGCGTTCGGCGCGTGCTGAGCGAGCAGGAGGTACGCGGGAGGATCGACCTGGGGAGCCACGAGATCGCGCTCCACGGGCGGATCGATCGCCTGGATATCAAAGAAGACGGGCAGGCGGCGCTCTACGACTTCAAGACCGGGACGGCGCCGAAGCCCCCGGCGGTGCACAGCGGCGAACGTCCACAACTGCCACTCTTGGCCGCGCTGCTAGCCGCGGCGCCGCCGGACGAAGCCGTCGGCGCGATCGACCACCTGGCCTATCTGGAGCTGCGCGGCGGCGAGCCAGCCGGGGCGGAGGTCGGTCTCGGCGAGGGGGTGGCAGAGCTGGTGGCGGCGACCCGCGACGGCGTCGAGCGGCTGTTGCGTGCCTATGCCGATCCGGCCGTTCCCTACCTCCCGGTGCCGCGGCCCGCAGCGAGCCCGCAGCCGGATCCCTTCGCGGTGCTTTCGCGCGATCGCGAATGGCTCGATGCCGAGGCGGAGCGGTGAGCGGTCGAGCGCCACCGCCGGCACCGACGCCGGAACAGCGGCGGGCCGCCGACCCGACGCGCTCGGTCTGGGTCGACGCCAATGCCGGCACCGGCAAGACGCGGGTGTTGAGCGACCGCGTGCTCCGCCTGATGTTGGCAGGCGCCCCGCCCGCAAGCTTGCTCTGCCTCACCTACACCAAGGCGGCAGCCGGCGAGATGGCCGATCGCGTCGGCCGCCGGCTCGCGCTCTGGGCGACGCTCGATGACGCCGATCTGAGGGAGGAGCTGAGCGCCCTGGCCGACGCGTCGCCGACGCCCGCGCAGGTCGCCCGCGCCCGCGGTCTGCACGACGCGGTGCTGGCCCTGCCGAGCGGGCTTGCAGTGATGACCGTCCACAGTCTCGGCCAGCATCTGCTGCGGCGCTTTCCGATCGAGGCGGGCGTGCCGGCGAGCTTCGACGTGATCGACGAGCGGACGCGCGGCGAACTGCTCGCGGAGGCGCGCGATCGCATCCTCGCGGCGGTGGCGGCAGATGACGCGGCTGGCGCCGACCTCGACATCATCGCTGCTGCCGGCGCGGATAGCACGTTGCTCGAGGCGGTCGACGCGCTGATCGGCGAACGGTTGGCGTGGGCGGCGGCGCGCCAAGCGGCGGGCGGGCGCGACGGTGCCATCGCCACGCTGGCGACGCTGCTCGACGTCGCGCCCGACATGGACGAGACGGCCCTGACCGCCGCCGCCTGTCGCGACGATGCCTTCGAGCGCGGCGGACTGGAGCGCGTCGCCGACGTGTTCGCTTCCGCATCCCAGAAGACCCGGCGCGCCGCAGGTGCGGCGATGCGGGCCTGGCTGGATGCCTCTCCGGAGGGGCGGGCAGCGACCCTCGACGGCTATAGGGCGAGCTTCGCGGTCGCCGACAAGGCCACGCCGCCGCGGCTGCGCGCGAACGGACATTTGAAGCTCGACAAGCTGAGGGTCGAAGCACCAGAGCTTGCGGCCGTCCTCGAAGTCGAGATCGATCGGCTCGATCGGCTCGAGCAGCGGCGCCGCGGCCTCGCCACCTTCCAACGCTCGCGGGCGCTCGTGCGGCTCGCCGACCGGGTCCTCGGCGTCTACGAGCGGCTCAAGTCCGAGCGTGCGGTCCTCGACTTCGACGATCTGCTGCTGCGCGCGCGGGATCTGTTGGCGCGGCCCGGCGCGGGCGCCTGGGTCCGCTTCAAGCTCGACCAGGCCTTCACACATATCCTCGTCGACGAGGCCCAGGACACGAACCCGTTGCAGTGGTCGTTGATCGAGCTCCTGCTCGATGAGGTTTTCGTCGGCGTGGGAACGAAGGACTCCGGCGCAAGGACGGTCTTCGTCGTCGGCGACGTCAAGCAGTCGATCTTCAGGTTCCAGGGCGCAGACCCGCAGGCCGGCGCGGCGACGCGAGCGCGGATCGAGGGCCGGGCGGCGGCGGCGGGCATGCCGATCGCGACGGTGCCGCTCGCGGTCTCGTTTCGCTCGAGCCAGGCCGTGCTCGACGTCGCCGAGCGGCTGATCGCGGCGCCGGACGTCCGGCGACAGCTCGGCGAAGCGCCGGCGCACCAGGCGTTCACGGCCACGCGCGGCGGCCGCGTCGAGGTCTGGCCGCTGATGCCCGCGCCCGTCGCCGACACGACGGTGGACCCGTGGACCGCACCGCCGAGCCGCGAGCATCCGGAACGTGCCGAGCAGGGTCTGGCGCGCGTGCTGGCGCGCGAGATCGCCGGCTGGATCGCGAGCGGCGAACGACTCCCCGGCAGCGGCCGCGCGCTTGGCGCGGGCGACGTGATGATCCTGCTTCGTCGCCGTGGAACCCTGCAGGAGCTGCTCGTGCGGGCGCTGAAGCGGGCGGGCGTTCCGGTGGTTGGCGCCGACCGGCTGACGCTGACCCGACACCTCGCGGTCCAGGACCTGATCGCCCTCGGCGAGGCGGTGCTTCTGCCGGAGAATGACTTCGCGCTGGCCTGCGCCTTGAAGAGCCCGCTCTTCGGTGTCGACGAGGACCGTCTGTTCAGCCTGGCTCAGGGCCGCGCGCCGGGCGAGACACTGGAGGCGCGGCTGCGCGCCGCTGCCGGTGACGATCCGGCGTTGCGCGTCGTCTGGGAGCGTTGGCGCGCCTGGCAGCGTCTCACCGATTTCGTGCCACCCTACGAGTTCTACCTGCGGGTGCTGGGCGGCGATCTTGTCGGAAGCGACGGCGCGCCCGCGTTCTGCGGGCGTGCGGCGATCCTCGCGCGCTTCGGCGCCGAGGCGGGCGAGCCGCTGGAAGCCTTCGTCGAGCAGGCGCTCGCCTACGAGCAGGGTCACCCGGCGACGCTCCAGGGCTTTCTCGATTGGCTCGGACGCGGCGATGCCACGTTGAAGCGCGATCCGCAAACCGCCAGCGACGGCGTTCGTGTGCTGACCGTGCACGGTGCCAAGGGGCTGGAGGCGCCGCTGGTCGTCCTCGCCGACGCCGGACCGCGCAGCGCGCCCAGGCCTGGGCGCCTGCTCTGGAGCACGACGCCGGCCTTGCCGATGTGGCGGCCGCGGCGCGAGGACGCGACCGAGGCGACGGCGGCGGCGCTCGCGGCCGACGTCGAGGCGCGCGCCGGCGACGACCATCGCCTGCTCTACGTGGCGGCGACGCGCGCCGCCGAATGGTTGGTGGTCTGTGGGACCGAGCCGCGGCGGTCGAGCCACGCGACCTCGTGGCACGCGAGATTCCATGCGGCGCTGACATCGCTCGACGCGAGATCAGCGCCAGCCCCTTCGGATCTGGAGGGCGAGCGTCTGATCTATGCCACGGGCCTGCGAGCTGCGCTCGAGCCGGCCCCGCGACCACCGGCGGGCGCGACACCACCTCCGGCCTGGCTGACCACGCCGCCGCCTCGGAGCCCCTACCGGCCGGTCCTGCGGGCCTCGGACGCGGCGCCGACGGTTGCCGGCGGCGACCCCTCGGCGCGGGCTCGAGCGCGCACGCTTGGCCAGCACGTCCATGCGCTCCTCGAGCGCTTGCCTGCCTTGCCGCCCGAGGCGCGCGACGCTGCGCTAACCCGCGTCCTAGAGCGGCCGTCCGACCTCGATGACGAGCTTCGGGCGCGCATCCGCGAGCAGGTGGAGCGAGTGCTGGCCGCACCCGAGCTGGCACCGTTGCTCGCCGCCGAGGCCTGGGTCGAGCAGCCGATTGTAGGTTTGGTTGGTGGGGCGCGGATCGCCGGTCAGGTCGACCGGATGGCCGTGGTCGGCGACGAGGTCTGGATCGCCGACTACAAGACCGGCCGGCCACCGGCCAAGGGCGCCCCTCCGCCTGAGGCGCACCTGCGCCAGCTTGCGGCCTATGCGGCCCTCGTCGCACCGCTGTTTCCCGGCAAGGTCGTGCGCGCCACGCTGATCTGGACGGAAACGGGTACCGTGCAGACCGTGGACGCGGCTGATTTGGCTTCCCACATCCCGCTCGCGCGCGAATAACCGGCGCCGGTTGACCCGCGTCGTCGACGCGCCTTAGGTGCGCGCCCGAACGGCTGTGAGCGCAGCCGGGCGCGTCAGAGGGAAGGGAACGACGATGAGCGTGAAGAAGACCACCGATCAGGGGTTCGAGCAGGAGGTGCTGCAGGCGCAGCGACCGGTGCTCGTCGACTTCTGGGCCGAGTGGTGCGGACCGTGCAAGCAGATCTCGCCGTTCCTCGAGGAGATCGCGGCCGAGTTCGGCGGCCAGATCGACGTCGTCAAGGTCAATATCGACGAGAATCCGAACACGCCGACGAAGTACGGCGTGCGCGGCATTCCCACGCTCATGCTGTTCAAGAACGGCGAGCTGGTCGACCAGAAGATCGGAGCGCTGCCGAAGTCGCGCCTGGTCGACTGGGTCAACCAGAACCTTTGAGGCCGGCCCTTTCGCAAACCGCCGTCGGCCGTCTACCGCTTGCGGCTGTCGCCATGTTGGCGCTTGCGGGTTGTGTGGTCGACAGCGGGCCGCGCACGGTCGGCGAGCTGACGTCGCGTGAGCGGACGCGCGCAGCACAGCTGTATTCGCCGACCCGTGGTCCCGTGGCGCTCGCAGATGCGGGTGAGCTTGAGGTCCCAACCGCCCCCGTCAAGGCCGTCGTCTACGTGCCGGAGTGTGCTAGCCCGCAGGCACCGCCGGACCATGTCGCTTACTTCCAGAGCCTTGGCCTCGCCGTCGCCATTCCCCATCTCGGCGGCGACCTTTGCGTCGTGCCGACCGACCGCCTGGGCACCGTCCACAACGAGCTCGAGCGCCTTGCGACCGCACTCGCATCGGTGCCCTGGATCGACGGCGACGGGCTCTACCTGGTCGGCCACGGCTCGGGCGCCGACGTCGCCTCGACCTACACCCGCGAGGAGCCGTTCAAGGGCCTGATCGGCCTTGCCGCCGCCTGTCCGTTCGGCATCCAGAACGTGACGCCGATGCTCACCTTCCGCGCGCTCGACGACCCGGTCCTGGCCAACCGGGGCACGCGCTGCACCGAGTTCCAACCGCCCAATGCGATGCACCTGGAGTTCACCGGGCGCGACCACACCATGCGTCTCCACGATGTGGGTGACGATCAGGACGCACGCCGGCTGATGCGTAACGCCATCGCCCGCTTCATCGACGCCGGCGCGCCAGTGGTCACCGTCGCCGAGCGCGACGCGGCCGATGTCGAGCAGTTAGGTTCGGCGGAGGCGGCGGGCGCAGAGCCCGAGGCCGCACCTGCGGCGACCGCGGAGGGCGAAGACGCTGCTGTCGCCGAAGATGGGGCTTTGGCCGAAGAGCCGGCGGCGGAGCCAGGTCCGGCGGTCGCCGGCGCCGCTGCCGGCGCAGCGGCAGACCCAGCCGAGACCGAAACCGCCACGCCGCAAGTTTCGGCGCCGCCGCCGGATGCACCGCCTGCGGCCGCCGAAGCACCGCCGCCGCCGGTCGCCGCCGAAGCGCCGGCCGAGCCCGCCACCGCGGACGTCGACGTCCTCTATCTCCCGAGCCTCAACCTGCCGCCGGGACGGTTCTAGAAGAAACCCTGCTTGCCCGGCCCCGCTGGCCTTGACTGCTGTCCCTGACGTGGCGCCTCGCAATCAGCGCCGCCGGTCCCGCGGCGGCTCAGGCCGCCGCGCGGAGGCTCGCATTGACCCTGGCGAACGCCCGGCGGAGCCGGTCGAAGAGATCGTCGATCTCGTCTTCGTTGATGATCAAAGGCGGGCACAGGCCGAGCACGTCACCGGGCAGCGGGCGGAGGATCAAGCCCTCCTCGAGGCAGGCCTCGGCGACGCGTGCCGCCATCTTGGCCTCCGGCGCGTGCTGGACGCGGGTCGTCTTGTCGGCGACCAGCTCGAGAGCGCCGATCAGCCCGACGCCGCGGGCCTCGCCCACCAGCGGCTCGTCGGCAAGCGCCCGCAACCGACGCTGAAAGCGCGGCGCCACCTCGCGAACGTGAGCGAGGATGTCGTCCTCCTCGTAGATACGCAGCGTCTCCAGGGCGACGGCCGCGGCGACCGGATGGCCGCCATAGGTG
>CAYUKE010000073.1:0-11345 GCA_964445185.1 uncultured Geminicoccaceae bacterium | reverse complement strand
GGTGAGCACGACGGCGCCGGCTGTGAGCGTCTCGCCGCCCTGGGTCTGAAGCCCGAGCACACGGCCATGTTTCACGTGAAACGCGGCGGCCGCACCGGCACGGATCGAGAGCCCGGCGGTCGCCTGCAGGCGGGCCTGGACCGCCATCCGGTAGCGCTGGCGATCGGCCTGGGCGCGCGGGCCTTGCACCGCTGGACCCTTGCGGCGGTTGAGCAGGCGGAATTGGATGCCAGCCTCGTCGATCGCGCGCGCCATGACGCCATCGAGGGCATCGACCTCGCGGACCAGGTGGCCACGGCCGAGGCCTCCGATGGCGGGGTTGCACGACATTGCCCCAATCAACGCCGGGTCGTGGGTCAGCAGGAGCGTCCGCGCGCCGCTTCGTGCGCTCGCCGCCGCGGCCTCGGTGCCGGCGTGTCCCCCGCCGACGACGATCACGTCCCATTGCTGCATGGGCGGTTGATGCGGCGGTCGTGGCGCCCCGTCAACCGACTGCCTAAGAAAGGGCGTCCGGGAGACCTTCATGAGCGGGCCGCTTCTCACCACCATCGCCGGCTTTGCCCTCGTGCTGCTGGCCGTCGCCGCGATCCCCGTGCTTGGCGCACGCCTGCGCCTGCCCGTGGCGACGCTGCAGGCGGCGCTCGGCATTGCGCTCGGCAGCCTGATCCTGCTCGCCGGCGATGCGGCCTTTCCCGATGCGGGTGAGGGTTTGATGCAACCGCTCGAGGCGGTGCTGGATGCGCTCGCCGGCCTCGGCGCCCAGGGCGTCCTCGCCCTTTTCCTGCCGCCGTTGCTGTTCGATGCGGCGCTCCGCGTCGACACGCGCCGCCTGATCGCCGACTTCGCGCCGGTCCTGCTGCTCGCGATCGTCGCCGTTGTCCTGACGACCGGTCTGGTCGGCGTCGGCGTGGCGGCGGTGACCGATCTGCCGCTGCTCTGGGCCGTGCTCTTGGGCGCGCTGGTCGCGACGACGGATCCGTCGGCGGTGCTCGGGGCCTTTCGCGAGGTCGGTGCGCCGCGCCGGTTGCAGGCCCTGGTCGAGGGTGAGAGCCTGCTCAACGATGCCGCGGCCATCGTTCTCTTCGTCGCGTTGGGCGAGCTCTTGGTCTCCGGTGCCAGCCCCGAACCGACGGCCGTCGTCGGCCAGTTCACCTGGAGCTTTCTTGGCGGCGCGGGGCTTGGCGCGCTCGCCGGTGGCCTCGCCGCCGTCGTGGTGGCACGCTTGCGCTTTTGGCCCGATGCGGCGCTCACCGTGAGCCTGGCCCTGCCCTACCTCGCCTTCGTCGGCGCGGAGCAACATCTCGGTGTGTCCGGCGTCGTAGCGGTGGTGCTCGCCGGCCTTGTCCTTGGCCGCGCGCTTCAGAGCCAGGTGCCGCCGGCGCTCGAGGCCCAGATCCTCGCCCTCTGGGGCCAGCTCGCGAACTGGGCCGGTGCCCTGATCGTCGTCGGTGCAACGTTGCTGATGCCCAACACGTTGCGCGCCGACGTCTTCGACCCGGCGGGCCTGGCTGCTGTCGTATTGGGCTGTCTGCTGGCCCGGTCGCTGATCCTCTGGGGCGTCCTGCCGCTGCTCGTGGCGACACGGATTACGGCGCCGATCGACCACCGCTTCCGCCTTGCCACACTTTGGGGTGGGCTACGCGGTGCGGTGACCGTCGCCCTGGCGCTGACGGTGGCTGCCGACCAGACGCTCGATGCCGACCTCCGCGGCGAGATCGCCGTGCTGGCCTGCGCGTTCGTCCTGGTCACGCTGTTCGTTCAGGCGCCCACGCTGCCGCTCCTGCTGCGCCGGCTTGGCCTCGGCGGCCTCTCGCGCCTCGACCGGGTGCTCCGCGAGCGGGCGAGCCGCACCGTCGCGCTGCGTCTGCGCGAGCGAATCGCCGAACTGAGCGCCCGGCTCGGGCTCGATATAGATGAGGAGACGGCGACAGCCCTGGTCGTCGCCTCGGACAGCGAGGTTCAGGCCGGCGAGACGGAGCGCCGCGATCGCCTTATCGCCGCGGTTGCGAGCCTGACGGAGCGCGAGAGCGATCGCTACCGCGACCTGTTCGACGCCGGTGTCATCGGCCCGATCGGCGCGACCACCCTGCTCGACGGCGCGCGGACGCTCACGGAGGCCCTGACGGCCCGGGGTCTCGCCGCCTACGTCACCGCCGCCAAGGACGAGCTCGCCTATGGCTGGCGGCTGCGTCTCTACCAGTGGCTCTACCGCCGGCTGCGTTGGCGGCGGCCGCTCGCCGTGGCGCTGTCGCTGCGCTACGAGCGCGTTCTTGTGCGCAGGGCGGTTCTCACCCGCTTGCGCCGTGACGTTGTCGACGAGCTGCGCACACTCTTGGACGACGATTCGGCGGATCGCGTGGACAAGCTGCTGGGCGCCCGGCTCGACGGTCACCAAAAGACCGTCGAGGGTCTCCGGCGCCAGTATCCGCAGTTCGCGCGCGCCTTGGAGAAGCGCTTTCTGCAGCTCGCCACCTCGCGCCTGGAACGCGACGCCTACCGTGAACTGCGCGGCGACGGGCTGTTGAGCGGCGCGGCGTTCGCCGACCTCAACCGGCAGGTGGTGGCGCGGCGCCGGCTAGCGGACCCGTTGCCGTCGCTCGACCTGCGCGTCGACCGAGCGGCGCTGCTCGCGAGGGTTCCCTTCGTCGAAGGGCTCGATCCGCGGACCCGACGCCGTCTCCTGCGGACACTTCGGCCTGGTCTAGCGCTGCCTGGCGACCGGCTCATCCGCCGCGGGGCCACGGGCGACAGCCTGTACTTCATCGCCGACGGCGCCGTCGTCGTCCAATGGCCGGGCGGGCGGCGGACGCTGGGCTCCGGCGAGGTCTTCGGCGAGATCGCCGTGGTGACAGGACAGCGGCGCACGGCCGACGTCACCGCCCTCACCTACGTTCAGTACCTGCGGCTCGCCCGCGACGACTACCTTCGCGCAATCGAGCGTTCGGCGACGTTTCGCCGATCCGTCGCCGACCTTGCTTACGAGCGGTCGGCCGAACAACTCGAGACGCAAACGGTTTCACGTGGAACACGCGCGCCCGACGAGGCCTAGCCGCGCCGGCGCGGCGCCCGCGAGGCGTTGCTACTTGCCGATGCAAAAGCGGCTGAAGATGGCGTCGAGCAACGCCTCGGCGCCGGCCTCGCCGGTGATCGTCGCCAGCGCGCGCTGGCTCAATCGCAACGACTCGGCGCGGAGGACGGCGTCGGTCGTCCTGGCCGCCGCTTCGAGATCACCGAGGGCCGCCGCCAGCGCGTCGCGATGGCGGGCGTGGCTCCAGACCGGATCGCCGGCGCCGCCGAGCCGTGTGGACAGTGTGTCGCCAATCGTCCGCATCAGCTCGTCTAGTCCGCTGTCGCAGCGAACGCTCGCCGGCACCAGACGGCGACCTCGCCAACGCGGCGGCGGTGCTGTGACGAGGTCGGCCTTGGCGAGCACAACAAGGTCACGATTGGCGACCCGGCAATCCGCCGTCACGTCTGGCCAGCGCGCGCCGTCGAGCAGCAGGAGTCGCAGGTCCGCGGTCTCCGCTGCCTCTCGCGCGCGGCGAATCCCTTCGGCCTCGACAACGTCCTCGGTCGCGCGCAAGCCCGCTGTGTCGACCAGGGTCACGGGGAAACCGTTGACGTCGAGCGCGACCTCCAGCAGGTCGCGGGTGGTGCCGGGCTGCGCCGTGACGATGGCGATGTCGCGCTTCGCCAAGGCATTGACAAGGCTCGACTTGCCGCTGTTGGGCGCGCCGACGACGACGATCCGTAGACCGGCGCGCAGGCGCTCGCCGCGGTCGTCGGCCAGCACCGCGCGGACCTCCTCGGCCAGCCCGGCGATGGCTTCTTCCAGCGGCGGGACGGCCGCTGCGACGTCGTGCTCGTCAGCGAAGTCGAGGCCGGCTTCCAACTCGGCCCGGAGCCCTATCAGGCGCGCCTGCCAAGCGGCAACGCGTCGACCGAAGGCACCGTCGAGGAGGCGCACGGCTTGGCGCCGCTGCGCCTCGGTTTCCGCCGCGATCAGATCCGCGATGGCCTCGGCCTGGGCCAGATCGAGACGCCCATTGAGGAAGGCGCGCCGGGTGAAGGCGCCGGGAGCGGCCGCCACCAGGCCATCGAAGCGCGCGATCGCGGCAAGCAGCCGCCGCGTCGGCAGCGCCCCCCCGTGGAGATGGAACTCCGCCACGTCATCGCCGGTGAAGCTGGTTGGCGCCGGAAAGACGGCGACCAACGCTTCGTCGATGAGATCACCGGTCGCCGGGTCGGTCAGCCGCCGCAAGGCCAGTCGTCGGGCCGGCGGCAGCGGTGGACCGACGGCTGTGGCGACGGCGAAGGCGCGGGGGCCGCTCAGCCGGACGACGGCGACGGCGGCCCGGCCCGGGGCCGTCGCCGGCGCGTAGAGCGTCGACGGCTCACCGCTGCGTCTTGTCATCCCCACCGCTGGTGGGTGGCGTGGCGAGGCCGGCGGCGGTGTTGAGCATGTGCACCCAGATCGACTGCCATTGCTCGATCCCCTTGATGCCGAAGGGCATCCATTGCTCGGTCAGCGTCTGCGGGTCGAGCTGACGGAGATAGTCGGTCATCCGCATCTCCATCTCGGTGAGGAGACGCTCCTGCAGCGGGCGTACCTCAGGCAGGCCGAGGAACGCCCTCGCCTCCTGCGGCGTGCAGTCGAGCTCAACGCGAACCTTCATCGCCTTTCCCCGATCTTATGTTGAGCGAGCCGGCGCGCACCGACCTCCGTCGGCCGCGCTCGGGCTCGTTCGGGCTGCGGCGACGTCGAAGCGAGGCTTCAGGCCTTCGGCTGCGGCTTCTTCTGCACCATCAGCTTGGCCTCGCCGGTGACGACGGCGCGATCACCGATGTAGCACCCCGTCTCGAAGGTGACCCGGCGCTTCTCGGTGTCGACCTCGCTGACGGTGACGCGCGCCTTGACGGTGTCGCCGGCGCGGACGGGCGCCATGAACGTCAGCGTCTGGCTGACGTAGACGGCGCCGGGGCCGGGGAGCCGGGTGCCGAGCACGGTCGAGATCAGGCTGGCGATGAGGATGCCGTGGGCGATGCGGCCCTCGAACATCGTCGAGCCGGCGAACTCCTCGTCGAGGTGGACCGGGTTGGTGTCACCGGATACGCCCGAGAACATCAAAATGTCGGCGTCGGTGATGGTCTTGCCGAACGAGGCGCTCATGCCCGGCTGCAGGTCCTCGACATAGTAGCCATCGTACTCGTTCACCGGCGTCTCCCCCGGGCGCGGGCGCCCTACACGTTTGCTGCACTGCGCAACAATTGCCAGAAAAGATGATCGAAGCCAAGGTCGTAGACCGCGGCGGTCGGCCCGCCCGGACCACGCCTTCAGCGCGCGTCGCGCCCTTCGCCTGTCGTCGTCGGCACGGGCCAGACCATGGCAGTGGCCGAACGAAACCCGAAGACGCGACGCAGCAAGCCCGTTCGGCTGGTGCCGACGGCTTGGAAGCCGGCGCGAACGTAGAGCGCCGCGGCGCCCGGATTGGTGTCGACGACCTCAAGCCGAACACCGTGCGCGCCGCGGCGGACGGCCTCGGCTGCAAGGGCGGCAAGAAGCGCAGAGCCGACACCTTGGCCGCGGGCCGTTTCTTGCACCGCGATGCCGTCCATCACCAACTCGCCCTCGACAAGGGCGCGGTCGAGCTGTTCTAGGAGGAGCCCGCGCCAAAGCGCCCCGAATCGACCGTAGATGGCGCGCAGGTCGGCCATCGTGACGGCGAAGAAGGTTCCTTCGGCCGTCTTGAAACCGGCGATGCCCAGGACCTCGCCGTCATACCCGATCGCACTCAGCGCGTGGGTGGGGTCGAGCGTGCGGGCGAGCAGCGCACGGGCGCGGCCATCCGGCCGGAGCACGCACCCCAGCTTACCGCGAAACGCCTGCCAGTAGAGATCGACGATGCTCGCGAGTGCCGCGGCGGGAAAGCCCTGTTCGATCCGAAACGCGGTCGGGTCCGACACGCGTGGTCCAGCGCGTCGCCGCTCAGTAGGTCAGGCGTGGCGGCAGGGCCTTGGCCTGGCCGATCCAGTCGCTGCAGGCGTCGACCGTCGGCAGGGCACCGACGAGGTTCTTCTCGGCGTTCACCTCGGCGAGCTTGGCGGCCAAATTCTCGGCATTGCGGGTGGCCAGCTCCTTGACGGTGTCGACGCCCGCCTCCTCGAGCAGGTCCCCCCACTTCGTGCCGATCCCGCTGACCCGCATCAGGTCCGCCCGATTGGCGAGCTTGAGGATGGTCTCGCCGGCGATGCCGGTCTTCTCCGCCAGTTGCTGCCGCTCCTGCCGAGTGGCGCAGGCCGACAAGAGCGCGATCGTCGTCGCCATCCCGGCCGCAGTCAGCGCCTCGGCGTCGGCATCGGTGATCCCGCGGATCTCCTTGATCGGGTAGTTCAGCTCGGTCATCGGTCCCCTCCCCGGAAACAAATCCCTTCGGGTACTTGCCGCCGGCCTGGGGGCCGCGTCAACGACCGTTGATGTGGCCGAGCGTGCGCAGGCTTTGAACGCCGCGGGACGCGACGATGATGTGGTCGTGCAGCGTGACGCCGAGGACGCCGAGGGCGGCCTGCACCTGCTTGGTCGTCTCGACATCCGCGGCCGACGGCGTCGGGTCGCCCGACGGATGGTTGTGGGCCATGATGAGGGCCGACGCCTGCAGTTCGAGCGCCCGCCGCGCCACCTCGCGCGGGTAGAGCGGTGTGTGGTCGACCGTACCCCGGTGCATCGTCTCGTCGCGGATCAGGTTGTTCTTCCGGTCCAGAAACAAGAGACGCAGCGTCTCGACTCGCTCGTAGCGCATGTCGACACCGAGATAGGCGACGAGCGACTTCCACGAGCCGATGTTGATCGGCTCATCGAGCGGCTCGCGGAGGACGCGACGCAAGGTCGCCTGGGTCGCCTTGAGCATCGAGATCGCCGTCTCGCCGACACCCTCGACGGTCCGCAGCTGCAGGGTCGTCGCGCTTAGAATGCCGCCGAGCGAGCCGAATCGGTCGACCAAACGCTCGGCGATCCCCCGGCCGTCGCCCTGGACGCCGGCGAGGAACAGCAAGACCTCGAGCATGTCGGCGTCGTCCAACTCGGTGTTGGCGTCGCCGGTCAACCGGGCGAGCAGGTGATTGGCACCCACGGGCGCGAAGGCGCGGTCGAGGTCAAAGCCTGTCGGTCGCGGCTCGGCGAGTCCGACCTCCACCGCCTCACGTTGCGGCCAGCCACCGACGGTGGCATGGGCCGCCGCCGCGACGGCGGCGTCGGCATCGGCGATGGCGAGAATGACGGCACGGCTGGCGCGGATCGACATGGCGGGTCTCCGAAGGCATCAACTTTTAGTTGATCATCGGTTAACCGCGCAAGTGGCTCCCGCTGCGCCTAAAGCCCAATCACGTCAAGCCGCTGTCGGATGGCCGGGGCGTAGGACCGACCGAACAAGCGGAGGTGCGTGAGCAGCGGATAGAGCTGGTAGATCGCGCATCGCGTGGGCTCGAAGCCCGGCGCCAGCGGTCGAAGCGCCCCGTAATCGGCGACCGCGCGCCGGTCGAGAGGACCGAAGAGCAAGGCGAATGCCAGCTCGATCTCGGGATGGCCACGATAAAGGGCCGGATCGATCCACGCGACCGGGCGGCCGGCTTGCGTGAGAACGTTGCCGCTCCAGAGATCGCCGTGCAGCAGCGACGGCGTCGCGGTGTCGTCGAGAAGATCGTCCAGCCGCGTGGCCAGGGCCTCGAGACGGTGGGCGAGGGGCGCATCGAGGAGCCCTGCGGCCGTCGCCGCCGCGGCGGGACCGAGCAGGCGGTGCGCGCGGAAGAACGCAATCCAGCTGGGCGTCGGCGGGTTCGGTTGGGGCAGGGCGCCGATGACCGTGTCGTAGTCGTAGCCGAACGCGGGCTGGACCTGCGCGTGGAGTGCCGCCAGTTCCTCGACCAGGGTGCGGCGACCGACGGCATCGAGCCCGCCGCCGTCATTGTCGATCCAAGCGAGAACAAGGCGATGGTCGTCGACGGTGAGGACTTCCGGCGCCGGCGCGCCAGCGGCGCTGAGGTCGGCCAGCATCCGCGCCTCTAGTCGGAGCTGGCCGGGTAACCCACGCCCGCCCTCTTTGACGACGACGCGCTGCCCGTCGGCTAGGTCGACCGCGCGGACGTCGAACAGACAGCCGCCCCCGAGGCTGCGGCTCGTGACGATCGCCTGGCCGAGTAGCGTGCTGTCGGCCTCAGCCAAGCTCGGCCCGGAGATCAGTGACCAGCCCCTGCACGCCGCGATCGATCATGCTGAAGACCTGCGCGTACGCCTCGCGCGTCCCGATGTACCAAGGGTCCGGAACGTCGGCGGCGAGGTCGGGGGCGAAGGTCATTAGGCGGCGGATCTCCGCCCGGCTGACGCCCGGACGGAGCCGATAGAGCGCTGCCTCATGGGCCTCGGTCATCGGCACGAGCAGGCGCGCGTCGGTGAAGTCGCTCGTCCGCACCCGCCGCGCGCGGCGGTCGGGTGGTTCGACGCCGTTGCGGCGCAGCTCTGCGACGGACATGGGATGGGGCGGGTTGCCGCTCTCTTCGGCGCTGACGCCGCAGCTGTCGGCGACGATCGTGAGGCCGGCCGCGTGATGGCGCAACAGCGCCTCCGCCGTCGGCGAGCGGCAGATGTTACCGGTGCAGACGAAGACGACGCGCAGCGCGTTCATGCCGCCATGAGCAGCTCGTCGAGGTGTGGGGCGACCGCGGCGAAGAAGCGTTCGCCGGTGAACACCTCGTGGTGCTGGCCGCCCTCGACCGTGACACGACGGGCGCCGGCGTGGCGGATGTGGTCGACGGCGGCGTGGGTGTGCCCCTTGCCGACCAGTTCATCCGCCGTCATTTCGACGGTCAGGAGCTGGACGCCGGCCAGCGCCTCCAGGTCGGCGTGCCGACCGTCGACACGGATGAGGTTGCGAACCAGCGCGTGCTCGCGATAGACGGCCGCGACCGTCTCGGTGAAGAGTTCCGCGGCGACGTCGGTGAGGCTGTGCAAATCCCGGTGTTCACGCGCGTGCGGTCCGAGCGACCCTGAGGTGAGTTCGGCGAAGAGCCCAAGATTGCATTCGAGATAGAGCCGCGGGCAGCCGAGCGCATAGGCCCAGAGCTGCATCAAGCCCGGATAGACGCGGCGTCCCGCGCCGGGGAAGCGCCCGGGGACGCGGGTCGTGAACTGGCTTTCCAATAGGTGCGGCGGGTGCAGCCGCAACAGGGTCGTCAGCGGGTGCACGCCTTCGCGGGTGTCAAAGGGCCCGGCGAGCAGGATCAGGGCGGCGGGCCGGGCGCCGGCTTTGGCGGCGAGCGCGGCGCCGGCCACGGCGGCGGTGACCGATTGTGACAGGCCGACGACAACGGCGCCGGGGCCGGCTTCGTGCACCATCGTCTCGACGGCGGCGATCTGGTCGGTGAGATGGAACAGACCGGCGTCCGCCGGGACCAGCCGAGCATCCTGCCAGTCGAGGGCGAGCACCGGCCGGTGCCGTAGGAGCGTGGCGATCAGCGGGCTGGCGACGCCCGCCACGTAGCCGGAGCAGGGCGGGACGAACACCACCGGGGCCGCGTTGCCCCGCGCGCTGCGAAAGCGCCAAGCCGTGACGTGCGGCCCGAGCGTGCGGGCGGTCGCGTCGAGTGGGCCGCCGGCGTCGGCGCGGACATACTCGCCGAGATCGGCGGCGACCGGCTCGCCGGCGTGGGCGAGCCGGTTGAGAAGCTCGAAGAGGGCGAGCTGCATCGGGAGCCAGGTCCGCATCGGCTGCAGCACGACGTCGGTGGTGCCTAGGGCCGATCCGGCCGCCCAGCGCTGTACTTCGTACCATTGGTAGAACACAAAGAAGACCCCGACCGTTCCCACCCAACCTCTTGGTTGCCGGCTTATGCAGTCCGTGGCAAGTCCGGCCGTGTCTCAGTGGTGGACCAGACTGGCGCGGACCGCTGCCACCGCCGCCTCGGCCGCGTCGGCATCGGGGCCCCCACCTTGGGCGAAATCGGGTCGGCCGCCGCCGCCCTTGCCGCCGAGCGCGGCGACGCCGGCTTTCACGAGCTCGACCGCGCTCAACCTGGACGTCAGATCCTCGGTGACCGCAACAACGATCGCCGCCTTGCCATCGCTGGCCGAGACGAGAACCGCGACGCCGGAGCCGAGCTTGGCCCTGAGGCCGTCGGCAAGGCCACGCAGGTCCTTGGCCGGCACGCCGTCCAGGGTGCGGGCGGCAAGCTTGACCCCGGCCACCTCCTCGATCGTCTCCTCGGCCTCGCCGCCGGCGGCAAGCTTGGCGCGCAGCGACTGGAGCTCGCGTTCGAGCCGGCGGCGGTCCTCAAGGAGCGCGTCGATCCGCTGCGGGATCTCCCTCGGCGGCGCCCGCAAGAGCTCCGCCGCCTGGGCGAGGGTGGCTTCCTCGTCGGCGTAGGCGGCAAGCGCGGCCGCACCGGTGAGCGCCTCGACGCGGCGCACGCCGGCCGCGACCGCGCTCTCGCCGGTGACCTTGAACACGGCGACATCGCCGGTGCGCCGCGCGTGCGTCCCGCCGCAAAGCTCCATCGAGTAGGTCCCGCCGCCCGCTGTCTCGCCCATCGTGACGACCCGGACCTCGTCGCCATACTTCTCGCCGAACAGCGCCATCGCGCCGCCCTCGATCGCCTCCTCGCGGCTCATGATTCGGGTCCGTGTCGCGGCGTTCTGGCGGACGTACGCGTTGACCTCGCCCTCGATACTGCGGAGCTCGTCGCCCGCGACCGGCTTTGGATGGCTGAAGTCGAAGCGCAGTCGATCCGGCGCCACGAGCGATCCCTTCTGCGCGACGTGGCCGCCCAGATGGCCGCGCAGGGCGGCGTGCAAGAGATGCGTGGCCGAATGTGCGCGACGGAGCGCGTCGCGCCGGGTCGAATCGACCACGAAGTCGGCGGCCTCGCCGGCGGCGACGACGCCCGCTTCGACAACGCCCTGATGCAGCCAGAGATCACCCAGCACCTTCTGGGTGTCCTCGACGCGGAACCGGCCCCTGGGTCCCTCGATCGTGCCGCTGTCGCCCTGCTGGCCGCCGCTCTCGCCGTAGAAGGGCGTCTGGTTGGCGAGCAGCGTCGCCCGGCTGCCGGCGGCGATCTCCGGCGCGCGCGCACCATCGGCGACGCAGGCCTGGACGACGCCCTCGGCGCGGGTGGTCTCGTAGCCGAGGAACTCGGTCGCCCCGATCTACTCGCGGAGGTCGAACCAGAGGCTCTGCACCGCCGCCTCGCCCGAGCCTTTCCAGCTCGCCCGCGCCTGCGCCTTCTGCTCGGCCATCGCGGCCTCGAAACCTTCGAGATCGACGCCGATGCCCTTCGCGCGCAGCGCGTCCTGCGTG
>CAYUKE010000072.1:0-11457 GCA_964445185.1 uncultured Geminicoccaceae bacterium | reverse complement strand
AGCTACAGCCCGAAGGCGCTCGGCTTCTTCTGAGCGCAAGCGGTTCCGGAGCCCGGCAGGTCCCGGGCTCCCGCCACCCCTTTCCCGCGGAGGGCACGGCCCATGGACGCGCCAACGGCGCCCCCCCGCGTCATCGCCACCGCTGCCGCCCGGATGCTGATCGCCGAGATCCGCGGCGATTATCCGGACATCCTCTTCCACCAGTCCGGCGGCTGCTGCGACGGCTCTTCGCCGATGTGCTACCCGGCCGCCGAGTTCAAGATCGGCGTCGGCGACGTTCAACTCGGCACGGTGGACGGCGTTCCCGTCTACATCGGTGGCAACCAGTTCGAGGTTTGGCGTCACACCCAGCTCATCCTTGACGTCGTGCCGGGGCGCGGCGGGATGTTCTCCCTTGACAACGGTCGCGAGCGCCGGTTCCTGACGCGCTCACGCGTGTTCACCGAGGCCGAGATGGACGCGCTAGCCGCGGACGCGCGAGCCTAACGCGCTCCGACGGTCGCCGCTCCCACGGCGTCACGCGCTTCCGTGGTCGTGCCGTTTTCTCCCGGGTAGTTTGCGTGTGTTTCTGTGGGGAGGAAGTGCGATGACGGAATCCCTCTTCGTTTTGGTCGGTACGGCGAAGGGTGTGTTCATCCTCGAGGCGGAAAGCGGGCGCGAGGACTGGCAGTTGCGCGGCCCCTTTTGCCGGGGATGGCCCATCAATCATGTGATCGGCGACCCGGAGACAGGCCAGCTGTGGGCCGCCGGTGGCAACGAGTGGTACGGCGCCGGGGTTTGGCGCTCGGACGACCGGGGCGCGAATTGGCGCTTGACGATGTTCGCCAACGGCAACGCCGACGCCTGGCTCGCCGAGAACCCCGAGACTGCCGCCCAGCTCGGCCTCGCGCCGTCGCCTCCGGCACCTTTCACCGGCGACGTGACCGCCCTGTGGTCACTGGAACACGTCGGCGGCACGCTCTTCGCGGGCGCGAAACCCGCAGCCCTGTTCGCCAGCGCGGACTGCGGTCAGACTTGGCGCAAGGTTCCAGGTCTGAGCGAGCACCCCTCGCGCGGTCGCTGGCAGCCGGGCGCCGCCGGCTTGACCCTGCACAGCATCACCGGCGATCCCGCGAACCCGGCGAAGCTGTGGGTCGGGATCTCAGCCGCCGGGGTGTTCGCGACCGAGGACGGCGGCACGACCTGGGAGCGGCGCAACCGCTTGTCGAACGCCAGTGTCGCCGCGGCGGCGTCTGAGTCGGTCGATCAGGAGGTCGGTGCCTGCGTCCACAATCTCCGGCGCGCGGCCGGCGAGGGCGATGTTCTCTATCAGCAGAACCACGAAGGCACGTTTCGTAGCCGTGACGGCGGCCGCAGCTGGCAGGAGATCACCGTTGGCCTGCCGTCGAACTTCGGCTTTCCGATCGCTGTCCACCCGCGCGATCCGCGGACGATCTGGGTGCTGCCCTTGAACGGCGACATGGCCGGTCGCTATCCGCCGAACGCCTCAGCCGCCGTTTGGCAGTCGCGCGATGGCGGCGAGAGCTGGAGCGAGTGGAACCGCGGCCTGCCCATCGAGAACTGCTTCTTCACCGTTCTCCGCCAGGCGATGGCAACCGATCGCGCCACCCCCGTCGGCGTCTACTTCGGCACCAACAGCGGCTCGATCTTCGCCAGCGCGGACGAGGGCGAGAGTTGGACAGAGATCGCCCGCCACCTGCCGACCGTGCTCAGCGTGGAGACCTTGCACGGGCCTTGAGTGAGGTTGCCGTCCGCGGTGCCACTCAGTCCTCGCCGGCAGGCTCTGCGTTGGCGGCGTGGAAGCGGTCGGCCTCCTCGCGGGTCTCGAAGACGTGCGGTGCGACGTGGCGCTCGAGGGTGCGGCCCAGCTTCATGCGCATGAAGGCGCTGGTCGCATAGCGCGAGACCTGGGTGTAGTAGGTCTCCTCAAGCTCCCAGACCATGCGCGCGTAGTCGTCGGCAAGCGCGGGCGCGAGGAAGAAGCCCTCGTAATTGACCACCACCGGCACCCGCCGGCCGACCCGTTCGCAGCGGGTGGCCACGGCGTTGCGCAAGCGCTCGAGGTCTTCCTGGCTGGTCACCTCGAGCCCGACGAAATTGAGAAAGAGCAGGCCGCGCGCGGTGTCGAACGACACGCGCCGGGCGAGCTCCATGTCGAGCAGCCGTGCGCGCAGATCCATCGGCCGGTCGGCGAAGATGCCGGCATCCATCGTTTGCGGCTCATTGACAATGGGCCGGAACGCCATGTGCGCGAGCACGTCGCGCTCGACGTCGATGCCGGGCGCGACCTCGGTGAGTTCGACGCCTTCCGGTGTCAGCGCGAGCACGCAGCGCTCGGTCACGAAAAGGACGGGCCGGCCCAGCTGCCGCGCGTGCCGGCCGGAGAAGGTGACTTGGCGCACGGTCTCGATGAACTTGCGGGCGCGGCCCTCGCGGACGATCTTCAGGCGCCCCTCGCCGGCCTGGACGACCAGTCCGCCCGCGGTGAACGTGCCGGCGAAGACCAGCTTCTTGGCGTTCTGCGAGATATTGATGAAGCCGCCGGCGCCGGCGAGCTTGGCGCCGAAGCGGCTGACGTTGACGTTGCCCTCGGCGTCGGCTTCGGCCATGCCGAGACAGGCCATGTCGAGGCCGCCGCCATCGTAGAAGTCGAACTGCTGGTTCTGGGCGATGATCGCCTGGGTGTTGACGGCGGCGCCGAAGTCGAGGCCGCTCGCCGGCAGCCCGCCAACGACCCCGGGCTCAGCCGTGAGCGTCAGATGGTCGAGCAGCCGCTCCTCGTTCGCCACCTGGGCCAAGCCTTCCGGCATGCCGATGCCGAGGTTGACGATACCGTTCATCGGCAGCTCCAGCGCGCAGCGCCGGGCGATGATCTTGCGCTCGTCGAGCTTGGCCGGGGCCATGCTCTCCAACGGCATCCGCAGCTCGCCGGAGTAGGCCGGGTTGTAGTAGGTGCCGTAGGTCTGGGGGTGCAGCTCGGGCGGCGCTTGAACCACACAGTCGACGAGCGCGCCCGGCACGACGACCGAACGCGGGTGGAGCGAGCCGGCGGCGGCGATGCGCTCGACCTGCACAATGACGATCCCGCCCGAGTTCTTGGCTGCCATCGCCATCGACAGCGAGTCGAGGATCAGTGCCTCGCGCTCCATGCTCACATTGCCGTTGATGTCGGCGGTCGTGCCGCGCAGCAGGGCGACCTTGATGGGGAAGGCGCGGTAGAGCAGCCAATCCTCGCCATGGAAGGTGACCAGCTCGACCATGTCCTCGGTCGTCACCTCGTTGATCTTGCCGCCGCCACGGCGCGGATCGACGAAGGTATCGAGGCCGACCTTGGTGAGCGTTCCGGGCTTGCCGGCCGCAATGTCGCGATAGAGGTGCGAGATGCAGCCCTGCGGCAGGTTGTAGCCTTCGATCCGGTTGTCGAGGGCGAGGCGGCCGATCTTCGGGATGAGTCCCCAATGGCCACCGATCACGCGCTTGAGGAGGCCGTCATGGCCGAGGCGGTTGAGGCCGCGGTCGGCACCGTCGCCCTGGCCGCCAGCGAACAGCAAGGTCAGGTCGCGCGGGTGCCCGTCGGCGAGAAACTGGCGCTCGATCGCGTCGAGAAGCGCGTCCGGCGTGCCGATGCCGACGAAGCCCGAGGTGCAGATGCTGTCTTCGTCATGGATGAGGGCGGCTGCCTCTTCGGCGGAGACCGTCTTGTCGCGCATGTTTTCTTTACTCCTTCACGAGGCGCCAATCAGCCCTGCCCGGGCCTCCGCCCTCACGGTTGCGGCGCGAGCGGCACCAGCAGCACCGGAATGTTGCTCTCGTAGAGCAGGTGCCGCGCGACGGAGCCGAGCACGACGTGCTGCAGCCCGCCCTGGCCGTTGAGGCCGGCGACGATGACGCCGGCATCGAGACGGTTGGCGAGATCGAGGATCGCCTGGCTCGGCCGCCCGCGTTCCACGTGCGAAGCCGCGAACAGCGCGTCCGCTTCCTTGCCCGCTCCTTCGGCGGCGGCGAACGCCTTGAGCCGGCCGCGCAGCCGCTCCAACAGGCCGCGCTCGACCGCCGCCTCGTGCTCCTCGAAGGTCTCGGAGCCCAGCACGCTGACGATCATCGCCCGCCCGGTTTGGTTCACCGGCTCCACGGCGTGCACGACGTGGAGCGGCGCGCTGACGCTGCCTGCGAAGGTCACGGCATGCGCGAGCACGTGGTCGGTTGCGTCGGACAGGTCGACCGCACAGAGCACGGGCGCGAGGGTGGGCAGCATGGTGGTACGTGATCCTCCCCGGCGTACGTCACGACGGTGTCAAGGCGAGGTTCGGTAGCCAGAGTACCAAGTCACGCCAATAGAAGACGATAACCGTTGCGATCATTTGGAGGAAGATGAAGGGAATGACGCCGCGATAGATGTGCATGAGAGAGATGCCCTCGGGCGCGACGCCCTTGACGTAGAATAGGGCATAGCCGACGGGTGGCGTCAGAAACGATGTCTGTAAGACGATCGCGAAGAGCAGCGTGAACCAGATCAGCGCATCCTCCGGGCTGGCGAACCCAAGTTCGTCCCACATGCCGACGCTTGGCTGCGAGGGGTCGCCGATGAGGCTACCGGCAAGCGGCAGGATGATCAGCACGATCTGAATCCAGTCGAGCACGAAGCCCAACGCGAAGACGATGGCGAGGATCAAGATCAGCGTGCCGACCTCGCCGAGACCGAGGCCGACGATCGAGCTTTTGATCAGAAGATCGCCCTCCAGCCCGCGCAGCACGTGCGCGAAGGCGACCGCACCGAGGACGATGCCGAGGATGAACGCGCTCGTGCGGGTCGTGGCTTCGGACACCTCGCGCAGTACTTGGAAGTTGACCCTGCCGTTGAGCAGCGCGAGGAGCGTGGCGCCGAGCGCGCCGACGCCTGACGCCTCGGTCGGCGTCGCGATGCCGAAGAAGATCGAGCCGAGCACGGCCAGGATCAACAGCACCGGTGGGATCACGGCCCAGAGCAGACCCAAGACCATGCGCGCGGTGATCGCCTCGCCCGTTCCTTCGGGTGCCGGCGTCAGGCTCGGCACGAAGCGGCCGGCGACGATGATGTAGGTGATGTAGAGGGCGCCCAGCATCAGGCCGGGAAACAGCGCGCCTAGGAACAGGCCGCCGGGGGAGATGGCAAGCTTGTCCGCCATCAGCACGAGCATGATCGAGGGCGGGATTAAAATGCCGAGCGTGCCGACCGCGGTCACCGTGCCGACGGCGATCTCCGGCTGGTAGCGGTTGTTGAGCATCACCGGCAGGCCGAGCAGCGCCAGCAGCACGACCGACGCGCCGACCACGCCCGTGGATGCCGCGAGCAGGATGCCGATCAGGATGACGGTGATGGCGTAGCCGCCGCGCAGGCGACCGAAGATCTGGGCGAAGCTCGTCATCAGCACTTCGGCGATGCCGGAGCGGTCGAGCATGTAACCCATGAAGATAAACATCGGCAGCGCGACCAGGACCTCGTTGGCCATCGCCTGGTCCCAGATGTTCCGGACGATGGCCGAGACGTAGGCCCAGCTGATATCCATCCAGGTGTTGGGGAACGTGGCGACCAGCCAGTCCTGCATCTGCGTGTCGATGAAGATCGCCACCGCGGCGACGATGATCGACAGGCCACCGAGGAGCCAGGCGATCGGAAAGCCGGTGAAGAGCAGGACGATGAAGCCGCCAAACAACGCGAGCGCCAGAATCTCGTTCAGTTCCATGGCTCAGGCCCCGCGCTCGGTGAGCGGCTTCGGGAAGCCGAAGAGAAAGGCCGACGTTCGCGATAGCCGCGACAGAAAGGCCAGCAAGAGCAGTAGGAACGCGGCGAGCAGGGCGCCTTTGACGAGGAAGCGATAGGGCAAGCCGCTCGGTTGGTCGGAGCGTTCGCCGCTGGCATAGGCGGCGAGAACGAACGGCACCGCGTAGTAGATCACGACGAGGACGAACGGCAGCGCGAAGACCAAGATGCCGATGAAGTCAATCCATGCCTTCGTTCGCAAGGATTGACTGCCGTAGATCATGTCGATCCGAACGTGCTGGTCGGAGACAACTGCGTAGGAGAGCCCAACTAGAAAGGCAACGGCGTAGAGATGCCACTGCAGTTCTTCGAGCTGGCCGATATTGTTGCGCAGCGCGTAGCGGTAGACGACGTTGACGACGATCGCGATGATGATCGCGAGCCAGAGCCAGGAAGCGAGCGAGCCGATGCGCTCAAGGGCGGTATCGACCGTCCGGGAAAAGCGCGTGTGCGGGAGCACCGCCTCGGGGCCGGAGCCGCCGGCGGGCGAGAGAGCGGATTCGGCCATGACGATCCTCGTCGCGGGCTCAGGGCTATGAACGGGCGGGCGCGATGCCCGGGGGCGCCAGCTTCACTCCCGGGCATCGGCGTAGCTAGGCCGCTCGAGGTCAGAAGTCGCGCGGCAGGTAGCCGAGCTCCTTCCAGTACTTGTAGTCGGCGGCAAAGGCCTGCTGGCTCTCGTAGTCCCGCGCGAAGTCCGCGTCGGCCTCGGCCTGGCCCTCGAGCACCGCCAGTGTCGCCGTCTGGAACTCGCGCAGCACATCCTCGGGGAGCCGTGTCGCGGTGACGCCCTGGTCCTCGAAGCCGGCGATGATCTCGCCCTGCAGGGCCTCGGAGTTCGAGAGGTTGTCGATGGCGCCGGCCGTGCAGGTCAGTCGCAGCAGCGCCTGATCCGCCGCGGCGAGCCCGTTCCACTCGTCCAGGTTCACGACGAGATGGAATGCGGTGAAGGTCTGGTGCCAGCCCGGAAAGTAGTTGTAGGGCGCGATCTGGTGGAACCCGAGCCGCTGGTCGACGACCGGCTGCGAGAACTCGCTCGCGTCGATCACGCCACGCTCGAGCGACTGGTAGATTTCGCCGCCGGGGATGATCGACACCGACGCGCCGAGGGATTCGAGGACCTGCCCACCCAGGCCCGCGAAGCGGATCTTCAGGCCCTCGATGTCGCCGGCGCCCTCGATCGGCTCCTTGAACCAGCCGGCCGTCTCCGGGCCGGTCATGCCGCAGAGGATCGGCATCACATTGATCTTACCGTAGATCTCCTCGGCAAGCTCGCGTCCGCCGGCGTGGCGCCACCAGGCGATGTACTCGATCGGCTCCATTCCGAAGGGCACCGCGGAGAACAGCGGCGAGGACGGAATGCGGCCCTGGTCGTAGCCAAGCCAGTTGTAGCCGGCCGTCACCTGGCCCTGGCCGACCGCCTCGGAAAGCTCGAGAGCCGGAACCATCTCGCCGGGCTCGATGACGCGCATCTCGATGCGTCCGTCGGTGGCTGCTGTGATCTGCTCGGCGACCCAGGGCATGTTGTCGCCCAGTGCGGGCAAGCTCGAGGGGAACGCGATCGGCACCCGCCAGCGGACGCGCTCATCCTGTGCCGCCGCATCGGGAGCAGTGGCGGCGAACACGAGCGTCCCGGCGGCGGCGCCCAGGACGAGACAACGAAATGACAAAGCCATTTTCCTGTAACCTCCCCATGTAACGACGCTCGACGTATAGCGCACCTGAGGCGGTCGCATAGAACCTTGATGCCTCGTTCGTTGGGTGGGCTCCCTTGGGTGCCGCCGGCCGAATCCCGGCTCACGCGCTTGCGCGTTCGAGCACCTCGCTCAGCAGCGGATTCGGAAAGCGCCGCCGCAGCGTCACCGCAAAGAACGTCTCGCGGAGATCCGGAAGCTGTGTCGCCTCGACCAGTTCGCCGCTCGCCAGCTCGTCGGCGACGACGATCGGCGGAACCACGGCGAGGCCGCGATCGGCGCGCGCGAACAACCGCAGCATCGCCATATCGTCGACCTCGGCGGCCAGCCGCGGACGCAGGTCGAGCCGGTGCGTCAATGCGTCGAAGCCCTGGCGGATGCTACTCTCGACCGGCGGCAGGAGGAGCGGCTCGCGGCCGACGAGCGCTGCGAGGTCGCGGCTCCCGCCGACGCGTGTCGGCTTGCCGACAAGGCTGACGGGCTGGTCGGCGATGGCATGCGCGATCAAGGGGCTCGAGCTGTCGCGTGCTGGCGCGGCGTTGACCAGGACAACGTCGAGCCGGTGCGCCTCGAGCGCGGTCAGGAGCTCGGCCAAGCCACCCGAGCGCATGACCAGTTCGACGTCGTCGCGGGCGAGCAGCGGCCGCAGGAACTCGATCTGGAAGTTGCGCGACAACGTAGCCAGGGCGCCGACCTTAAGGGCCGCGCGGTGCCCTTCGGCGCCGATGGCCAGGGTGCCCAACAGCTCGTCACCGACCGCGAAGATTGCATCCGCGTGGTCGAGCGCGATCTGCCCGGCCTCGGTCAGGACGAGCTGCTTGCCGCGCCGCTCGAAGAGCGCGTGGCCGAGGGCGCTCTCGAGCTTGGCGATCTGCACGGACAACGCCGACGGCGCCACGTGCAGGCGCGAAGCGGTGCGGGTGAGGTTCCCGTCCCGGGCGACTGCCCAGAAGTAGCGCAGGTGGTTGTAGTTGAGGCGCGGCATCGCATCATTCTAAAAAAGCGTATGTTGCGTTGCAAACGTTGAATTTCTGACATCGGATCCGCTGTTCTACCATTGTCTTAGCTTGACGTTGTCGAGGGGGACCCGATGCCGACCGCGCTCACCTACTTGCCCTTGCTGGCGCCCGCTGTGCTGATCCTAGCCGCCGCATTCGCCGCGATGCGGCCGGGCCGGCGCCCCGCGTTCGTCCCCCAGCTCGCGGAGGCCGCGGCGGTCATCGCGCTCGCCGCGGCACTCGGCTCGGCCGTTCTCGTTTTCCTCCACGGCGCCACGACGATCGCACTGCTGGGCGCGCCCGGCAGTGGGCTTGCCCTGCGCCTCGACGTCGTCAGCGCGACCATGCTCGTCCTGGTCGCGTTCGTCGGCTGGGTCGTGCTTCGCTACTCCGCGTCCTACGTCGACGGTGAGGGGCGGCAGGGCGCGTTTCTCGGCTGGATGGCGGCGACTCTCGCCGCCGTCTTGATCCTGGTCCAAGCGGGTGACCTCGTGCTCTTGGTCGTGGCTTGGGTCGCGACCAGCCTCTCCCTGCATCGCCTGCTTCTCTTCTACCCCGGCCGCGTGCAGGCGCAGCGCGCCGCGCGCAAGAAATTCGTCGTCGCCCGCGTCGGCGACGCCGCGCTGCTTGTGGCGGCGCTGATCCTCTTCTTCGGTTTCGGCACCGTCGACATCGCGAGCATCCTGGCGATGGCGCGTGCGGGCGAGGCGCCGGTGAGCGGCGGGTGGGCCGCGGGCTTTCTAGCGCTCGCCGCCATCCTGAAGTCGGCAATGTTCCCGTCGCACGGCTGGCTGACCGAGGTCATGGAGACACCGACGCCGGTCTCGGCGCTGCTGCACGCCGGCGTCATCAACGCCGGCGGGTTCCTCCTGATCCGCTTCGCCGACGTCATGCTGCTGAGCCCGAGCGTGCTCGCCGCGCTCGTCGCCATCGGCGGCATCACCGCACTCATCGGTGGTCTGACCATGCTGGCGCAACCCGCGGTGAAAACCTCGCTTGCCTGGTCAACGATCGCGCAGATGGGCTTCATGATCATGCAGTGCGGGCTAGCGCTCTTCCCTCTCGCGCTTCTGCACATCGTCGCGCACTCGCTCTACAAGGCGCACGCGTTCCTCGCGTCGGGCACCGCTGTCGACATGGTGGCGGCCATCCGGCGGCCGGGACCCGTTGCGGTGCCGGACGGCTGGGCCGTGACCAGGGCTTTCGGCTTGGCCCTCCTGATCTATGCTCCCATCGCCCTCGTCTTCAGCTTCGCCGGCAAGCCACCGCAGGCGCTGATCTTGGGCGGCATCCTCATCTTCGGCGTCGCCTACCTGTTGGCCCAGGGGCTCGCCGACGCGGCGCCGCGCGTCCTTACCCAGCGCACGGCGGTCTACGCCGTTGGCGCGTCGTTGAGCTACTTCGCGCTGCAGACGGCGGCCGAGTGGATGACCGCCGGCATCCTTCCGGTGACACCGGCGCCGGGGCCGCTGGAGTGGGTGCTCATGGTGCTCACCGTCCTCGCCTTTGGCTTGGTCGCCGTTGCACAGGCCATGTTCCCGCTCTGGGCTTACCACCCGGCCGCCGCCGGGCTCCGCGTGCACCTGACCAACGGTCTGTACGCCAACGCCCTCTTTGATCGGATGGTCGGCAATTGGTCCGTCCGTCGTTCCGCTTGATGCCCCGCGAGGAGACAGAACCGATGGATATCGAAGCCCCGACCGAGCACGTCGATCTCTCCGCCCTCGCTGCGGTCGTCGAGGCAGCGACGCGTCAAATCCCGCCGGTGTGGCCGCTCGCGTCCTATGTCGCGGTCAACCCCTATTGGGGCCAGGTCGACGAAACCTTGGCCGAAACCGGGGCGCGGCTCGCCCGCGTCGGCGGCGTTGCCATAGCGATGCCGCGTACTTGGTATCTTGAGCGCATCCAGGCCGGGACGATCACCGACGCCGACCTCGCGGCCGCGCTCATCGCCTGTCCGCACGCCGACAGGCCGGCCGATGTCGCGGCGCTCAAAGCCGCCGCCGCCGTGGCCCGCCCGGCACCCGCGGCGCTGCCCACCGTGGCCGATTTGGTCGCGGAAGCGTCGGGCACGGACTGGCCGGCGCTGATCGCCGAGCGGTTCGGCGCCTTCGCCGGGGGCTACACCGACCATGGCCAGGCGCTTTGGGCGGCGTCGCGCGGCCGGAGCGCATGGGCCGCCTTCTGCAGCCATGCCACCCACGACCTAACACCCGAGATAATGGGGCTCCGGGGCTTTGCCCGCTTCGTTGCGGACGCCGGCGAGGACCCGATGGAGACCATCGTCCGCGCGACGCAGCGCTTGGGCATCGATGAGGCGGCGCGGGCGACCTACTTCCATCAATTGTTGTTCTCGCTCGGCGGGTGGGCGCAGTGCGCGCGCTACTACCTCTGGCGGGCTGAGCTGGCCGGTGGGACCGACCGAACCATCGCAGACTTCCTGGCCATCCGCCTGCTGTGGGAGGAAGCGCTCTTCGTCCAGCACGAGGCGACCATCGCCGATGACTGGGCCAAAGTGCGCGCGCGCCACGCCGAGCCGCTGCGGCCGGTGCCGGCCGACGTCGTCGACACGATCCTGCAGGAAGCGGCCGAACGCGCGACCCAGCGCGAGTTGGCGGCGACCCTCACTGCGCCGCCGCCGCCGGCCGTAGACCATCGGCCGGTGCTGCAGGCGGCCTTCTGCATCGACGTGCGGTCGGAGATCTTCCGCCGGGCGCTCGAAGCGGTTGACCCTGCCATCGAGACGATCGGGTTCGCCGGCTTCTTCGGCGTCTTCGCCAAGCACCGCGGCTTCGCCTCCGACGTGGAGGAGCTGCGCTTGCCCGTGCTCTTGAACCCGACGGTCACCTCCTGCTCTGGCCAAGCGAGCCAGGAGGACCAAGACCTCGCCGCGCGCTATGCGGCTCGGGCCAAGCGCGCCTGGGGCCGGATCAAGTTGGCGGCGGTCTCGTCCTTCGCGTTCGTC
>CAYUKE010000071.1:0-11523 GCA_964445185.1 uncultured Geminicoccaceae bacterium | reverse complement strand
GGCTGGAGCACGCGCACCGACCAGCGTGCCGTCCTCGGCTTCGATCGCGAGCGTCTCGCCGAACGTCGCGATGTCGCCGCCGCCAATGAAATCGGGGGCCGGTAAGTTGTTGTTGCCGACCGCCGGCTGCGCCTCGCCGGCGGCGGTGGTGAGGCTTGCTAGCGCGGCGGACACGCCTTCGTCCCACGCCTCCTCGACCAGGCGCCGTTCGCGCACGCCACGGTCGTCGGCGTAGACGAGGTCGAGGAAGAGCGCCGCCGGCTGGACGAATTGGTCGTCGGTGCCGAGGCGGAAGGTGATGCTCTGGATCAGCTCTTCCTGCTCGGTGTACGGCAGCGGATACGTCGTGTCGCGCCGGGCGATGGCCGCTTCGTCGATCAGCACGATGGAGACGGCATCGCCGGCGGCGTCGGCTGCGGGGAAGCGCCACGAGTACCAGGGTGCGAATACGGACAGGGCGATGCGCGTCGACGCAGCCTGCGATCCGACCGACGCTCCCCAGAAATCAAGCAGGCCGAGCAAGACGCTGAGCGCGAAGGCCACCACGATCAGCGCAAGTGCGCGCGCGGGCTGCCTCACCCAGCCCAAGAGCCTGAAACGAACAAGCACCGAGAATACCGCTCAAATTGCTGCCAAATCGTGGCGAGCTTGTTAGACGAGCCCTCGTGCGGGCAACCTAAACGTTTGGCGGATCACCCGCGCCCGCGGGCTGCTCGTCAGCGACGGCGTGGCCTGTCGGTTCCTCGCCGCTAGCGCTGCTTTACGGCTTGTAGCGCCTGACGTGCGAGCAGGTCGGCGCGCTCGTTGCGTGGGTCGCCGGCGTGCCCCTTGAGCCAGCGCCAGTCGACGCGATGGCGGTCGGCTGCGGCGTCAAGTCGCTCCCATAGGTCGCGATTCTTGACCGGCTTGCGGTCACTGGTGCGCCAACCGTTCCGCTTCCAGCCGTCGATCCAGGCGGTGATGCCGCCCTTGAGGTAGTTGCTGTCGGTCCAGAGGGTGACCCGGCTCGGCCGCTTGAGCGCCTCCAGCGCGGCGATCGCAGCCATCAACTCCATGCGGTTGTTGGTGGTCGCGTCTTCGCCGCCCGAAAGCTCCTTTTCCTGGCCGCGCCAGACCAGGATCGCGCCCCAGCCGCCGGGACCGGGATTACCCGAGCAGGCGCCGTCGGTGTGGATCTCGACGACGCCTTCGTCGGCGCTCTCGGGGTCAGCCGAGGCCATAGGCGCCTGGTCCTTCGATACCGCGGTGGAAGCGGCTTTTGGCGAGGTACTCAAGCGGGTCCTTGGGCGTGACCAGGGCGCCTTCGACGCGGTGCAGCCAGTCGTCGAGCCTCGTCAGCAGGAAGCGCAGCGCCGCGCCGCGGCAGAGGACGGGCAGCAGGTCGACCTCGGCGCGCTCGAGCGGTCGGACCCGTTGATAGCCGGCGGTGAGTGCCCGTGCCTTGGTCGCGTTGAACGCGCGATCGGCCTCGAAGCACCAAGCGTTCACGCAGATCGCCAAGTCGTAGGCGAGCAGATCGGTGCAAGCGAAGTAGAAGTCGATGATGCCGGTCACGGCTGCGTCCGCGAAGAGGACATTGTCGGGAAAGAGGTCGGCGTGGATGACCCCGCGCGGCAGCCCCGTTGGCCAGGCGGTCACCATGGTCGCGAGCTCGCTGCCGATCTCCGCGGCGAGTCCGGGTGCGACCGCGTCCGCCTTGGCGCCGAGCCGTGCGGCGAGCGCTTGCCAACCGGGGAGGGCGAGGCTGTTGGGGCGTTCGTCCGGATAGTCGCGGCCGGCGACATGCAGGGCGGCAAGGGCGGCGCCGAGGGCGCGGCAATGCTCAGGCCCGGTGCGGGTCAGCGAGCGACCGTCGAGAAAGCTCACGCACGCCGCCGGGCGGCCGCGGATCTCGCGCAGCCTGTGACCGTCGGCATCGACGAGCGGCGTCGGGCAGGGCACGCCGCGCGCGGCGAGATGCTCCATGACGCCGAGGAAGAAGGGCAGCTCGTCGGCGCAGACCCGCTTCTCGTAAAGCGTGAGGATGCAGCGAGCCTCGGTAGTCTCGACGTAGAAGTTGGAGTTCTCGACGCCTTGAGGAATGCCGTGCCAACGAACCGGTCGTCCGAGCCGGTAGTCGGCGACGAGACCCTCGACGATGCGGTCGTCGATGGGCGTGTAGACGGCCAAAGCCGGTCAGGAGGCGCGGCGTGTCGGCATCGGTGGCGAGCGGAAGATGACGTCCTCGGTCGTCAACGTCACCTCCTCGGCCGCGACCTCGAAGCGCTGCTGGCACGCAGCGACGACGCCCTGGACCAGGATCTCCGGCGCCGAAGCGCCCGCCGTCAAGCCGAGCGTCCGCACGCCGTCGAGCCACGCCCAGTCGATCTGATCGGCGGTCTCGATCAGCCAGGCACGGTCGCAGCCGCTCTGCTTGGCGACCTCGACCAGGCGCTGCGAGTTTGACGAGTTCGGCGCGCCGACAACGAGGACGGCATCGGACCGGCGCGCCACCTCGGCGATGGCGCCCTGGCGGTTGGTGGTCGCATAGCAGATGTCCTCGCGCCGCGGGCCCTCGATGTTGGGGAAGCGGCGCTTCAGGCGTTCGACGATAGCGGCCGTGTCGGCGACGGAGAGCGTCGTCTGAGTGGCGAAGGCGAGCGGCGCGTCGTCACCGACCTCGAGCCGATCGACGTCGTCCTCGGACTCGACGAGCCGGACGCAGCCATCCGGAACCTGGCCCATCGTGCCTTCAACCTCGGGGTGGCCGGCGTGGCCGACGAGGATGACGATCCGACCGGCGGCGTGGTGCCGCTCCACCTCGCGATGCACCTTGCTGACGAGTGGGCAGGTGGCATCGGCATAGAGGAGGTCGCGCGCTTTCGCCTCGGCCGGCACGCGCTTTGGAACGCCGTGGGCGGAGAAGATCACGAGCGCGTCGTCCGGCACTTGGGCGACCTCGTCGACGAAGATCGCGCCCTTGGCTCGCAGCGCGTCGACCACATGGCGGTTGTGGACGATCTCATGCCGCACGTAGACAGGTGCGCCGTGCTCCTCGAGCGCCATCTCGACGATCTCGATCGCTCGATCGACGCCGGCGCAGAAGCCGCGTGGACCCGCGAGGAGGATGGAAAGCGGGGGCTTCGTCATCGTACCGTCACGGTCCTCTTGCACGGTGGCTCCTCGAAACCCCTTCCGCGTAGCACAGGACGAGCATGGCTGCCCACCATCCCGACGCCGTTGGCGCCGATACCGAAAACGCGGCCGGCTTCGGCGCCATCCTTCGCGTGTTCTTAGGCCTTGGCCTCACCTCGTTCGGCGGACCGACGGCGCACATCGGCTATTTCCGCACGGCCTTCGTCGACCGGCGCCAATGGCTCTCAGCCGATGCGTTCGGCCAGTACTTCGCCTTCGCGTCGCTCTTGCCGGGGCCGACCTCGAGCCAGCTCGGCATGCTGATCGGTCTGCACAGAGGTGGCCTCAAGGGCGCGCTCGCCGCCTGGCTGGGCTTCACGTTGCCTTCGGCGCTCTTGATGATGGTCGCCGGGCTCGTCGGCCTCGGCCTCCAGGACGGCCAGGCGGGCTGGCTCGCGGGCCTCGCGGCCGCTGCCGTCGGCGTTGTCGCACACGCGGTTTGGGGGATGCTCAACGGCCTCTGCCCGGACATGCGACGACGGCTCATCGCGCTTGGCGGCTTTCTGGTTACGGCGCTCGTCGCCGGCGCTGCCGGCCAGTTCCTCACGCTGGCACTCGGCGCGGTCTGTGGCTGGCTGTTCCTGCGCGATCTTGCCAACGCGCCAGCGACCTTCGAGCCCGCGCCGCTGCCGCAGGGCGTCGCCCGGGCTGCCCTCATCGGCTTCTGCGTGGTCCTGCTCGGGACGCTGGGCCTGATTGTCGTCGGCGTCGAAGGGCTGGTCGGCCTCGTCGCCGGCATTCTCTACTCGGGGACCTTCATCGTCGGCGGCGGCCATGTCGTTCTACCGTTGCTCGAGACCACCGTCGTGCAACCGGGCCACCTAGCTCCGGACCTGTTCCTCGCTGGTTACGGTCTGGCGCAGGCCGTCCCGGGTCCGCTCTTCACGATCAGCGCCTTTCTCGGCGCGGCCAGCCCGGTCGGTGGGGTCGCCGCCAGCATCGTGAGCCTCGTCGCGATCTTTCTGCCCTCCACTTTGCTGCTGTTCGCGGCGTTGCCGCACTGGCAGCGGCTCCAGCGCGTGCCTGCGGTCCGGCCGGCGCTCGCGGGCATGAGCGCCGCGGTCACCGGGCTGTTGGCGGCCGCGCTCGCCGTCGTGTTGATCCCTCATGCGATCACCTCGATCGGTACAGCGGTGGTCGCCCTGGTCGTCCTCGGCCTCGTCTTCAGCGGGCGTGTGCCCGCCTGGGCCACGGTCGTTACGGCCGCGCTCGGCGGCGCAATGCTCGACATCGCCGGCCTCCTTTGAGTGGCCCGCCGTTGCACCGCACAACGGCCCTGGGTAACGTCCGGCGTCCGCGCTCCTGAAAGGACCCGTTCATGAGCCGTCCTCTGGCCAAGCCCGGCAACCCGCGCTTCGGCAGTGGCCCCACCGCCAAGCGCCCTGGCTGGACGCCGGCCGCGCTGGGCGGCGCTTTGCTTGGCCGCTCGCACCGAGCCGCCGAAGCGAAGGCGCGGCTCAAGGCGGTGATCGACCGCTCGAAGGCGATGCTCGGCATGCCCGACGACTACGTTGTCGGCATCATTCCGGCATCGGACACCGGCGCGTTCGAATGCGCGATGTGGGCGTTGCTCGGCGCCCGTCCGGTCGACGTCGTGAGCTTCGAGAGTTTCGGTGCCGGCTGGCTTACCGACGCGGTGAAGCAGCTGAAGCTCGAGGGTCTCTGCCGGTTCGAAGCCGACTACGGCGCGCTGCCCGATCTCGCGGCGATCGATCCCGGCCACGACGTCGTTTTCTGCTGGAACGGAACCACGTCGGGCGTGCGCGTTCCGGATGCGGCTTGGATCGCTGCCGACCGGCAGGGTCTCACGCTGTGCGACGCCACCTCGGCCGTGTTCGCCATGGCTCTCGACTGGCCGAAGCTCGATGCCGTCACCTGGTCCTGGCAGAAGGTCCTCGGCGGTGAGGCGCAGCACGGTATGCTCGCGCTGAGCCCGCGCGCCGTCGAGCGCCTTGAGACGTTCACGCCACCCTGGCCGCTGCCGAAGATCTTTCGCCTGACCAAGGGCGGCAAGCTCAACGCCGGCATCTTCGCCGGCGAGACCATCAACACGCCGTCGATGCTCGCCGTTGAGGATGCGCTCGATGCGCTCGACTGGGCGGAGCGGGAGGGCGGTCTTCCCGGCCTGATCGCCCGCAGTTCGGCCAATCTTGCCGCCGTCGAGGCTTGGGTCGAGCGGACGCCATGGGTCAGTTTCCTCGCTGTCCGCAGCAGCGAGCGGTCACCAACATCGATCTGCCTCAAGATCGTCGATCCGGACGTCGCTACCCTGGACGTCGGCGCGCAGAACGCGTTCGTCAAAGATCTCTGCGCACACCTCGCCCGCGAGGGTGTTGCCTACGACATCGCGGGCTACCGCGACGCGCCGCCCGGGTTACGCCTTTGGGGCGGGGCGACGGTCGAGACGAGCGACCTCGAAGCGCTGTTTCCGTGGCTCGATTGGGCCTTCGCCGAGGCCAAGCGCCCCTTGGCCGCCTGAGGAGACGACCATGAGCCAGCCTCGTGTGCTCATCGCTGACAAGCTCAGCCCCCGCGCCGCAGAGATCTTCGCCGAGCGCGGCGTCGAGGCCGAGGTGAGCTCGGGCCTCGCGCCCGCCGAGCTGATCGCCACGATCGGCGCGTTCGATGGGCTGGCGGTCCGCTCGGCGACGAAGGTCACGCCCGAGGTCTTGGCCGCGGCGTCGCGCCTGAAGGTGGTGGGGCGCGCCGGGATTGGCGTCGACAACATCGACGTCGACGCGGCGACGGCGGCTGGCGTTGTCGTGATGAACACACCTTTCGGCAACTCGGTGACGACCGCCGAGCATGCCATCGCGATGATGTTCGCCCTGGCGCGGCAACTGCCCGCCGCCGACCGCTCGACCCGCGCCGGCAAGTGGGAGAAGTCGCGCTTTATGGGCGTCGAGTTGACGTCGAAGACGCTAGGCCTGATCGGTTGCGGCAACATCGGCAGCATCGTCGCCAGCCGCGCCTTGGGCCTGAAGATGCGGGTCATTGCCTATGATCCGTTCCTCTCGCCGGAGCGCGCGCAGGACCTCGGCGTCGAGAAGGTCGATCTCGATCAGCTGTTGGCGCGGGCCGACTTCATCACCGTGCACACGCCGCTGAACGACCACACGCGCAACTTGATCGACGCCGCCGCGCTGGAGCGGACCAAGCCCGGCCTGCGGATCGTCAACTGCGCCCGCGGCGGCATCATCGACGAGGCGGCGCTCGCGGCCGCGATCAGCGCGGGCCGCGTCGCCGGGGCGGCGCTCGACGTGTTTGCCGAGGAGCCGGCGCGCGAGAGCCCGCTCTTCGCTTTCGAGGAGGTCGTCGTCACGCCGCATCTCGGCGCGTCGACATCAGAGGCGCAGGAGAACGTTGCCCTGCAGGTGGCGGAGCAGATGGCGGATTTCCTGACCACCGGTGCGGTGGTCAACGCGCTCAACATGCCGTCGGTGACCGCCGACGAAGCGCCGCGTCTCAAGCCGTACATGAAGCTGATGGGCCAGCTCGGGAGCTTCGCCGGCCAGCTCACGCGAACGGGTCTTCGGGGCGCGCATCTCACGTTCGCCGGCCAGTGCGCCGAGCTCAACACGCGGCCGCTGGTCGCGAGCGCGCTGGAGGCGCTGCTTCGGCCGATTTCGGCAAGCGTCAACATGGTCAACGCGCCGATCGTTGCGCGCGAGCGTGACATCGATGTCCAGGTAACGACGCGGGAGCGGACCGACGACTACACGACGCTGGTCACGCTCGCCGTGCAGACGGAGCGCGGGGCGCGAACGGTCTCCGGCACCCTGGTCCACGGCGATGAGCCACGCATTGTCGAAATCAAGGGCATCCGCATGGATGCGCAGCTCGGCCCCCGGATGCTCTATGTGACGAACGAGGATCTGCCGGGCTTCATCGGGCGCCTGGGCACCGTCTTGGGCGACTCCAAGGTGAACATCGCCAGCTTTCATTTGGGCCGCGCGCAGGCCGGTGGCCAGGCGATCGCCCTGCTCGAGGTGGATCAGGACGTCTCCGCCGATGTCGTCCGTACGATCGAGGCGATCGACGAGGTCGTCCAGGTACAGCCGTTGCGCTTCTGAGGCCGGCCGATGCCAGACCCGACCGACCTCGACGGCGCCCGCATACTCGTCACCAACGTGACCGGGTTTCTTGGGCTGCCGGCGGCGCTGGCCTGCGCTGCGCGTGGCGCTCACGTGCTTTGTCACGACGTCGGTTTTCGCGATCCGGGAACCCGCACGCAGTTCGAGCGAGCGCACCCCGGGCTCGTCCCGCTGCGGAGCCAGGCGCCGGCTGAGCTCGCCCGTGAAGCCGGTCCGCTCGCCTGCCTGATCAGCAACGACGACCATCCTGCGATCAGGGTTCCGGTCGGCCCCGCTGCGGTCGACGAGCTTCGCGCCGCGTTGGAGGCGCTGTGCATCGAGCCGTTCGCTCGGATTGCGGAATGCGTGGACGCGATGCGCCGCCGCGGCGGCGGCAAGATCATTCTCGTGACGTCGGCAGCGCCCTTGCGCGGCATACCCAATTACGCGCCCTACGTCGCCGCTCGCGGCGCCGCGAACAGTCTCGTGCGAACGCTCGCCAGGGAACTGGCGCCGGCGGGCATTAAGACCATGGCCTTGGCGCCCAACTTCGTCGCGAGCCCGACCTATTTCCCTGACGAACTCCTCGCCGATCCCGATAAGCGCGCCAAAGTTGAGGCCAACATCCCGCTCGGTCGATTGGCGACGCCGGAAGAGGCTGGCGCGACGCTGGCGTACCTGGCTTCCCCCGCGGCTGACTTTCTCACCGGCAGTGTCGTCCCGTTCGCCGGCGGATGGGCCTGAGCCGGGTGTCGCGGCCCTAGCCCTGGACTGCTTCCGGATCGGGAACGGCAGGCGGCAGCGGCGCGTCCCACCAGCTCGTCAAATGCTGACCAAGCATGCGCTCAGGCACGCCCTCATAATGAGAAACATCGTTGAACAGCATCAGCCGAGCGCGGACCGCGTCGCGGAAGTCGAGGATATTCAAGCAGCAGGGGTGCTGGTCCAGGCGGTCCCGGTAGCCGCGGGCATCGAACCCGAGCAGGCTGCTGATGAGCAGGCGGATCGTCGCCTTGTGCGAGACCACCAGAACGGTCTGGTCGAGATGCCGGACGACGATCTGGCGGATGAGCGGCAGCGACCGCGCGAGGACGTTGATCCCCGCCTCGCCGCCTTCGGGCGCGAACGTGAAGGGATCCGTCTCCCAACCGGCGTACTCGTCGGGGAAGCGGCTTTCGACCTCGGCTCGGTTAAGCCCCTCCCAGTGGCCGTGGTCGATCTCTCGCAGGCCCGCGAGCAGCTCCGGCTTCAGATTGTGCGGCGCTCCGATGATGGTGGCGGTCTCAACCGTTCGCCGCATCGGGCTCGCATAGACAGCGGCGATCGGCTCGCTCGCCAGACGCTCTGCCAGGCTGCGCGCCTGCCCGCGGCCGACATCGGAGAGATCGACGTCCGTCGACCCCGCGAACCGATCTTCTGCCGAGAGGACGGTGGCGCCGTGCCGCACCAGCAAGAGCCTCGTGGTCATCACCGATCCCCTCTCGGACGCAGGCGGCATCCGCATGAACGTTGATGGTCAATCTGCCACGGATGCCCGGCCCGGTCGACGCGACCCGCACTACCCACCGCCAGGACGATGGCATTCGTGCAGCCGACAAACGGTATTGCTGGAACCTGGAACGCGGAAGTCTCGCCAGCCCGCGTCGCCGTACCGCTCAGGGCGTTGACCGCCCGCACCGGGCTGCCTTGCCGGCGAGCGGTTCTGCGGCGGGCTTCCCGAAGAGGTGCCCCTGGGCCAGGTCGACACCAAGGGCCTGGAGGCAGCTGGCGTGCTCCTCGGTCTCGACCATCTCGGCAATCGTCTGGACGTTCAGCGAACGGCAGAGGTCGACCATGCCGCGCAGGACGGCCGTGTCCCGGTCGCTGTCGACGACCCGCTGCACGAACGCGCCGTCGAGCTTCACATAGTCGACCCGCAGCGCCTGGATGTAGTGAAACGCCGCAGCCCCGGCGCCGAAGTCATCGAGGCACACGGCATGGCCAGCCGCACGGAGCTGCTGGATCACGGCGTTGGCCGCGGCTAGATCGACGATTTGGAAGCTCTCCGTCACCTCGAACAGAACCTGGTCCGCGCGGCCGCCCGCGTGGCTGAGCTTCAAGAGGCGCTCGATGAAGCCGGGGTTCATCAGCGAGACGGCCGAGACGTTGACCGCGACGTGCGGGAGCCGGCGCTTTCGCGAAAGTTGGGCGAGCTTGTTCAGGACCTCCCGGGCGATGGCGATGTCGAAGTCCGAGATGAAGCCCAGCTCCTCGGCAAAGGTCACGAAGTCGAAGATGCCGACGTCGTTCTGCGTCAGTCGGGTCAGTGCTTCGTTGTGGTGCACTTGACCGTCGGCTAAGCCGACGATCGGCTGGTAGAGGACGTAGAAATCGCGCGCGTCGATGACGGCCTTGGCCTGCGCCACCCGAGCCGCCGTGTCCGCGAGCTTCTGGCCGAGCGCGTCGGCAAGATGGTCGAAGTCCGCTTCGCCCGACGTTTCGAATCTGCGCAAGGCGTGGCGCAGCGCTGCGCACGCCTGGCGGGGTGACAGCGAGGGATCGCGCAAGGTGACGTCGTGATGGTCAGCGACGATACCGCTGAGGCCCTCCGCGCTTAGGCTTTCGGCGACGACTGCCGGCACCTGCTCGGCCTTAGCATCACGGGCACGGAGGATCGCGAACCGCCCGTCGCCGAGGTGCGCGGCACCATCCCCGTTCAACGAGAGACCACGCAACGCCGCGGCGACACGCTTCAAGAAGGCATGAACCCGTGCACCCTCAATGCCGCCGGGCGCGTCCTCGATGCCGACGAGCCGGACCAAGGAGAGCTCGACTTCTTGGTCTCCTTCCAGCATCCGCGTCAGCTCGCGTTCGGCGAGGCCGCCGAAACCCGCACCGTCGAGGAGTCCCGTCACCGCATCGAGCTGCGCGGTCGACTGCGGCGACCGCGAGCCATCGACGGCGCGTACCGCAATGAAGACGCGCGGTTGCTGAGGCGTTCGAAGCAGCGACCACTGGCCGACCGCATCGGCCCCGTCGCTGGTCATCAGGACGGGACCACGCCGACCGCCAGGACGCACGGCCTCAAGGAGGTGACCCAAGAGGGGGCGATCGCGCTGGCTGAGGACATCGACAAGCAGGCAACCGACGAGCTGGTCTTGGGAGGGTAGCCCGAAGCGGCCGAGAGCGCCGGCCGCGTAGGTGACGCGACCGGCATCGTCGGCCTCGATCAGGACATCGGCAGAGGCGAACGCGAACCCCACGAAGCGATCACGTTCCTCCGCAAGCGACAGATCCATCGTCTCGGCTTCCCTCTCGCCGCTCGTCGGCGCGAATGACCCGAGACTAAGCGGCGAAAGTTGCGAAGCCCTGAACCGCTGCGGATTTCCGAATGCGAACGCCTAGCTGCTCAGCAGGCTCGCCGAGCCGAGCGGGACCGAGAACCGTTCGCACCAGATGTACACTTGATTGAAGTCCGTAACGTCGAGGCCGGCGGGCACGGGGTAGATCTGCCGTCCTGTCAGCGCCGCAAGCGGTCCGAGTTTGCTGGCGGCGACATAGCCGTCGGCGCCGAAGCCGACGACGGGGTCGGGGGCACCGTCGTGGAAAAAGTCGCTGCCGAGCTCGACCGCGTGGCTGCCATCGGCTAGCCGGACGACGCGGACTGCGCCGGTTGTTACGTGGTTGCTCTCGCCGGTGAAGGTGCCGCTGGCGACCACCTCTCCGTCGAGCGCAGCAACCGGTTCGGCGAGCTGCGGGACGCTCGGCGCGCAGGCGGCGAGGAACAGCAAGGCCACCAGGAAGGCTCGCTTGTGCATCGTTTGTCTCCTATCGGGCGGCGCCATCGCCGCGTGCCCTTTGGACGCCGCGGGCAGCGTTGCCGGCACAGCGCCCACCTCGACGTGAGGACGGATGAGGCGAGCGTGAGGTCGACACTTGCGGTCTCGCCACCGCGCGCCATAGTCCGGCGCCGGATCGGGGGACGCACGCGATGACCAACGTGGCCGTAGTCGGCTCGCAGTGGGGCGACGAGGGCAAGGGCAAGATCGTCGATTGGCTCAGCGAGCGCGCTGACGTCGTCGTCCGCTTTCAGGGCGGGCACAATGCAGGCCACACGCTTGTCGTCGATGGCGTCACCTACAAGCTCTCGCTGCTACCGTCGGGCGTCGTTCGCGACGGCAAGCTCTCGATCATCGGCAACGGCGTCGTCGTCGACCCGTGGGCGCTCTTGGAGGAGATCGAAGGGCTGCGCCAACAGGGGCTTCGCATCACCACGGAGAGCCTGCGCATCGCCGAG
>CAYUKE010000070.1:0-11619 GCA_964445185.1 uncultured Geminicoccaceae bacterium | reverse complement strand
GACAACGTCCACGACCACTGGGTCGAAAGCATCGGAACCAAGGTCGTCGCCGACTACGCCACAGGCGAGGGCGATGCGCTGGTTTTCGCTGGGCACACGGTCCAATTGGCAGCCGTCACCCACGCCGCCTGGGACGGAGACGGCGGGATCGACAGCATACTCGCCTTCGTCAGCAACCAGGGCGGCAACGGCGGCGCGCACGACGGCGACGCGGTCGGCGAGGTCGTGGTCCTCGATGCAACGCTTGCCGCCAACGACATCGCGGTGGACGCTGGCGTGTTCTACGGCGTCGAGGAGCCCTATTCGGTGCTCGGCTAGGCGCGCGCAGCCGCGTGGACGACGCCGCGGAACGCCCGCGGCGTCGTGCCCGTCCAGCGGCGGAAGGCCGTGGTGAACGCGCTTTGATCGGCATAACCCAGGAGGTAGGCGATCTCGGCAAGCGAGAGCGAACTGTCCGCGAGGTAGCTTTCCGCCATCGCCAGGCGGAGTCCGTCGACGATGTGACGGAAACCCAGGCCTAGGTCGTGAAGCCGGCGGGCAAAGGTGCGCGGGCTCATGCCCAACACGACGGCGATCTCGTCCGCGGTCGGCGCGCCGCGGGGCAGGCGATCGAGCACCGCCCGCTCGATGCGCATGCGCAACGCAGGCTCGTTAACGGCGCGCTCTGCCAGCAACCGCTCCGCGTGCGCGACGAGGATCTGGAGCAGGCGCGGATCGGCGTCGACGAGCGGCAGGCTCAAGCTCTCGCGCGGCAGGACGATCGCCGGCGCGCTGCAGCTCATGCGCACGCGACAGTTGAAGGCGCGCTCCAGGCCGCCATGCTGATCGTGCTCGGCGTGGGTGAACCTAACCTCGAGCGGCAGCAGGTTCCGTCCGGTCGCGCAGCGCAGCGCCTGGAGCGTCGCGGCGATGGCGAACTCCCACGGCTGCCGCCGCCCGCGCAAGCGCGGATGGGCGGTATCGATCCTCAGCACGGCGGCCTCCGTGCTGACGTCCAGGTGCATCCGGCCCGCCGGCCGAATGACCTGGAGGAAGCGCACGGCGTTCCTGAGACATTCCTCAAGAGTCGCCGAGTTGAGGATGATGTAGCCGAGGAGCGACGTCCCCCGCGGGTCGGTGGCGAAGCCCAAACGGGCGCCGAGCAGCTCGTCCCCGGTGGCGGCCGCCAGCGCCTCGATGAAGTCCGCCTCCTGGGTGTTGAGGATGACGCCGTCGGTCCAGGTCAGCACCTCGGGCGCAAGACCTGCCGCTTGGAGTGCGGTGCGGACGGCGGCGCTGTCGGGACCGGCGCCGCGCGCCGCCTGTTGCACCCAGTAGACCGGCACGGTCGCCTCGGCCATGCCGGCCGGCTCCTCTTCGTTTGTCACCCCGATGCGGTGCTGATCCCCTTGCATGTCGGGCCCGCCTCGTCGACCCATCGAAGCGTAACGCCACCCGCAGGCGAGGGCTGATCGATGCGCGCCGTCCGCTGCTCAACACTCGAAGGACCGCAAGCCCTCGAGCTGGTCGAACTGCCCGAGCCCACACCAGCGCCCGGCGAGGTGGCGATCGCGGTCGCCTGCGCCGCGCTGAACCACGCCGACCTCCTGATCACCCGCGGCCGCTATCAGGAAAAGCCGGCACTGCCGTTCACGCCCGGCTTCGAGCTTGCCGGCATCGTGCGCGCGGTGGGCGCGGGGGTCACGGACCTCGCGCCCGGCACACCGGTGCTCGCGGTCGTCGACCACGGCGCCTTCGCCGAGGTCGCCCGGGCACGCGCCGCCGATGTCGTGCCGATCACCGAAGCGATGCCGTTCGACGTCGCCGCTGCCTTTCCCATCGCCTACGGCACCGCCCACGGCGCCTTCGCCTGGCGCGCGGCGCTCCAGCCCGACGAAACCGTCCTCGTCCACGGTGCTGCGGGCGGCGTCGGGCTCACTGCGGTCGAGGTCGGCAAGGCGATGGGCGCGCGCATCATCGCCACCGCCCGCGGCGCCGAGCGCTTGAAGGTCCCTGCCGCCCACGGCGCCGATGCGGTGATCGACACCGCCGCGGAGGACCTGCGCGAGCGGGTCATGGCGCTGACCGACGGCCGCGGCGTCGACGTCTGCTACGATGCCGTCGGCGGCGAGCTTGGCGAGCAGAGCCTCCGCTGCCTCGCCTGGCAGGGCCGCTACCTGGTCATCGGCCTCGCCGCCGGCGTGCCCGAGGTCAAGGCCAACCACCTCCTGGTCAAGAACACGTCGGTGGTAGGCTTCTACTGGGGCAGCTACCGCAAGAATGCTCCTGCCCGGGTCGCCACGAGCCTGCAGACGCTGCTGGCCTGGTACGCTGAAGGCAAGCTGCAGCCGCACGTCTCAGGCGCTTTCGGCCTTGACCTTTTCAAAGAGGCGCTGACGACCCTGGAGACGCGTCGCAGCACAGGAAAAGTCGTGTTGACCGTGAGCGGCGACGCTGCGCCGACGTGATCCATTTCCTCCGCTTCGACCAACCGACCCGCGCGGATCCGCATCAGGATCGGCTGCGGCGCGCGCGCCAAGCTGCCCAGTCCACCGGGTCGCTCCGGATCAGACGCACGTCGCACGGGTCGGTTAGGCGTTCGTTGTACCGGACCCGATTAGGGGGCGGCGGCTGAGCGCTCGAGACCAGCACGCTTTCGACGGTCATGAACTGCGCAGCGGCCGCAAGCACAGGCGCCGCTGCATAGGCGAAGCTCGTGTAGAGCGCCCCGAGTTCGTTCGGTGGGTTCCCGCATCCCAGGCGGTAGATGCGCCGCGAGGGTCACGGCCAGCACCTGTGATCCGCCAGACGTTGGCGGAGAACGGTGGCGGCACCCCATCTCCAAGCGCGTCGAGGATTGCCCGACCGTGCCGGCGTCCCGACCGGACCATGTCAGGTGCGTACCCCGTCGGAGAGGCTTTCGATAGCCGCCAGCGCCCGATTGGTGGCGTCGTCGTGGATCAGGTCGATGGCGCGCGCCCCGTCCAGCAGCGGGTGCTTCGCATAGAGCTTGATCCGCGCTTCTTCGGGCGTGCACAGGTCCGCGAGGCGGTCGTCGACGTATTCGACGTCGGGGATGAACAGCTGCTCCTTCGGGTGTGGTGAGCCACCGCGACACCATCGCCTGCGAGACCTCGCTAATGTTGGCGGCATCGGTTCCAGGACGCGCGCCGCGATCGGGCGCGGAGCGGCGGGCGCCGCCGAGGACGGCACCATCGCCGTTGATCGCGACGCCCATCCCCTCGCCCCTGCGTTGCGCGCTGGCAGGGGCGGCCTCGATCCGCTAGCGTGGCGGCGGTGTGATCGCGGAGCGAGGTGCCATGGCCAAGCGACCCGTCGTCCTCGTCATCCTCGATGGCTGGGGCTGGCGCGACGAGCGTGCCGACAATGCAGTGGTGCTCGGCGAGACGCCGACCTTCGATCGCATCTGGCAGACCTGCCCGCACACGTTCCTTAGGACCGACGGCCCGCATGTCGGCCTGCCCGAGGGGCAGTTCGGCAATTCCGAGGTCGGGCACATGAACCTCGGCGCCGGCCGCGTCGTTATGCAGGACCTGCAGCGCATCCACGACGGTCTGGCGGGCGACAAGGCGAAGGACATCGCGGCGTTCAAGACGTTCGTCGCGGAGCTGAAGGAGACCGGCGGCGCCTGCCATCTGATGGGCCTGCTGTCGCCCGGAGGCGTGCACGCGCACCAGGACCATATCGCGGCCTTGGCGCAGGCGCTCGCCGCCGAGGGCATCGCGGTCGTCATCCACGCCTTCACCGACGGCCGCGACACCCCGCCCCAGGCCGGGAGCGACTATCTCAAACAGTTCCAGGCAACGCTCGGCGACGTGCCGGGCGTCCGCTTCGGCACGGTGATCGGCCGCTACTACGCGATGGACCGCGACAAGCGCTGGGAGCGCGCCGGCCAGGCCTTCCAGGCGATCGTCAGGGGCGAGGCCGAGCACAAGGCCGCGGACGCGGCGACCGCCATCGCCCAGGCCTACGCGCGCGGCGAGGGCGACGAGTTCATCCTCGCGACCGTCGTCGGCGACTATGCCGGGATTGCGCCCGGCGACGGCGTGCTGTGCGCCAACTTCCGCGCCGACCGGGTGCGGCAGATCCTGCTGGCGTTGCTCGACGGCGACTTCGCCGGCTTCGACCGCGGCGACTATGCGACCGAGCGACCGGCGCTAGCGATGGCCGACTACGGCGCCGGCCTCGAGAAGCGGATGGGCATCCTGTTCCCGCCGGAGAGCCTGACCGAGATCCTGGGCGAGATCATCAGCAAGGCAGGGAAGACCCAGCTTCGGCTCGCCGAGACCGAGAAGTATCCGCACGTCACCTTCTTCTTCAACGGCGGCGAGGAAACGCCGTTCGCGGGCGAGGAGCGCAGCTTGGTGCCCTCGCCGAAGGTCGCCACCTACGACCTGCAGCCGGAGATGTCGGCGCCCGGCGTCGGCCAGAACCTCGTCGACGGCATCCGGTCGGGCAAGTACGACTTCATCCTGTGCAACTTTGCCAATCCCGACATGGTCGGTCACACCGGCATTCTGGAAGCGGCGATGAAAGCGGTCGCGACCGTCGACGGTTGCCTTGGCAGGGCGCTCGAGGCGGCGGCCGAGGTCGGCGCGCCGGTTCTCGTCACCGCCGACCACGGCAATTGCGAGGTGATGCGCGACCCGGACACCGGTGGCCCGCACACCGCCCACACGCTCAGCCCCGTGCCATGCATCCTCGTCGGCGGGCCCGCTGGGGTGACGCTCCGCGGCGGCCGCCTTGCCGACGTCGCACCCACCGTGCTGGCGCTGATGGGGCTCGCGCAACCGGCGGCAATGACCGGCCAATCCTTGCTCGTTCGCGGCGGGAGTGACTGAGCGCTTGCCCGCCGCCGCTCGCCTTCTTCGCCTGTTGGCTCTTGCCGCCTGCCTATGTGCGCCACCAGGGGTTGCTACAAGCGATGGCGTGAAGCGGCCCGTCGACGTCGGCCCGGGCCCGGTCCTGGCGCCGACAACCGCACCGCTGGCGTCCGCCGGCGCGGCGGCGCCGCTTCGCGTCCTGCCACCACCCGTTGCCGGACCGCGCACCGATCCAAGCCGCGCCTGGCCCACGCCTGGTCGCGTCGTTACACGCTTTGGTGAGCCGGGGCCGGGCTTCGCCTGGTCGGCGGTGCGTATCGCCGCCCGGCGGGCCGCTCCTGTCCACGCGCCGGCGCGCGGCGAGGTGGTGTTCGCCGATGCCGTCGCAGGAGTCGGCGTCGTCTTGATCATCGCCCACGGCAACGAATATCATAGTGTACTGGCCGGTTTGGGCCGCGCCTCTGTTGTTGGCGGCAGCGAGGTCTTGGCCGGTGAGCCGATCGGTCGTATGGGGGACGGCTCCGCCGCACCATCGCTACACCTGGAGGTCCGCCGCGACGGTCGGGCCATCGATCCTCTGCCCTGGTTGGGCATTCGCGCCTTAGGAGACCGGCAATCATGAGCAAGCGCGTCAGACGGTTGGGCATCGGCACCGCCGTTGTCGCCTTGGCCTTCGGCGCCGGCGTCGGGGCGGGCCCGCTCCTCGCCCAGAGCGACCAGGGCACGTTCCGCTCGCTGAAGCTGTTTGGCGACGTCTTCGAGCGCGTCCGCGCCGAATATGTCGAGACCGTCGCCGACGAGGAGCTGATCGAGGCGGCGATCTCGGGCATGCTGACCTCCCTCGACCCCCACTCGAGCTACCTCGACAATGATCGCTACCGCGACATGCAGGTGCAGACGCGGGGCGAGTTCGGCGGGCTCGGCATCGAAGTCACGATGGAGAACGGGCTCGTCAAGGTCGTCTCGCCGATCGACGAGACCCCGGCCTTTCGCGCCGGCATCGAGGCCGGGGACTTCATCAGTCACATCGACGGCGAGGCGGTCATGGGGCTGACGCTCGGCGAGGCCGTCGAGAAGATGCGTGGCCCGGTCAACACCGGCATCGAGCTGACGATACTGCGCGAGACGGCCGACGAGCCGTTCGACGTCGAGCTGACCCGCGCTGTCATCAAGATCTCGCCCGTCCGCTCGCGGGTCGAGCGGGACGTCGGCTATGTCCGCGTCACCACCTTCAACGAGCAGACCGACGAGGCGGTGCGCGGCGCGGTCGAAGCGCTCGAGGCCGAGTACGGCAACGACCTGCTCGGCGTCGTGCTCGACCTCCGCAACAACCCGGGCGGGTTGCTCGACGAGGCCGTCGGCGTCGCCGACTTGTTCCTTGAGCGCGGCGAGGTCGTGTCGACGCGTGGGCGTGACTCCGAGGCGATACAGCGCTTCAGCGCCCGCGCCGGTGACATCCTCGACGGCAAGCCCATGGTCGTCCTGATCAATGGCGGCTCGGCCTCGGCATCGGAGATCGTCGCGGGCGCTTTGCAGGATCATCGCCGCGCCATCGTTATGGGCGTGCAGTCCTTCGGCAAGGGCTCGGTTCAGACGATCATGCCGGTCTCCGGCCACGGCGCCATCCGCCTCACCACCGCGCGCTACTACACGCCGGCTGGCACTTCGATCCAGGCGACCGGCATTGCCCCGGACATCGAGGTCAAGCCGGCTACGCTCGAGGTCGAGGAGACTAGCGAGGGCCGCCGCGAAGCGGACCTGCGCGGCCGTCTCGACAACGACCAGGAGAACGGTGACGCTGACGAGCGGGCCGATCTCGCCGAGACCGACTACCAGCTCGCGCGCGCGGTCGACCTGTTGCGCGGCGTCGCCCTCTTCCGCGAGGACGGCGCCTCGATCGCGAGCAACTGACGACGCCCAGCGGTCGTCATGGCGAGGCTCGGCACCACGCTCAAGGGTGCGCTCGCGCTCCTTGTCGTCCTCGCCGGCGTTGGCCTCGGCGCGGCGCTCGTGCTCGCCCCCGATGGCGGCGAGCCGACAATGGTGGTGGCCCTGCCGCCACCGCCCGAGGCGCCCGACGCCGCGCCCACGGACGTGGTGCAAGGGAATGCAGGCCAGGACGCGGCCACCGTTGACGATGACGCCGTCGCCGGTATCGGCGACCATGATGCTGCCGCTCCGGCCGCCGCCGACGAGGCCCACGCTCGTGGCGACGTGACCACGCCATCGGCGGCACCAGCCGCCGGCGGTGCGCCGGCACCGCAGGAGCCCGCGCGTCCGGCCGGCGGCGCGCCGCCGGAGCAGGTCGTCGTCGTCGCCACCGGTCTCGCCTGGAACGAGGAGTTCGCCCGCAGCGCGGCCATTCGGCTGCCGCCCGCCGTCGTCTTCGCGCTGCCGGCGGATCTGCCTGACGCCAAGCGCCGCCTCGACGATTGGCAGGCCGCGGGCCGCGACGCCTTGGTCCGTTTCGCCTGGTCGGCGACGGCGTCCGACCCAGCGTCGTCGAGCATTCCCCTAGACGGCCTGCGCGAGGCTCAGGCTGCGCGGATGGAGGCGCAGTGGCGGGCGCTCGACCAAGCAGCCGGGGCCTTGATCGTCGAGCCAGCGGCCGCAACAGCCCTGGCACCGGTGGCACTGAGCCTCGCCGACACGATGGGCTTACCCGTCCTGCCCGCCGCGGCCGACGCGGCGCCGCCGCCAGCGGCCTGGCGCCTCGATCCGGCGCTGCTCGGCGCGACGGGACTGGAGGAGGCCCTCGCCCGGGTCGGCCACGAGCCCATCGGCAGCCCCGTGCTCGTCGTCCTCGTCGAGATCTATCCGCGCCTGCTCGACGAGATCGCTCGCTGGATCCACGGCCTGGACGAGGCGGGCGTGCGGCTCGCGCGGATCGACGCGTTGGAGGCCCTGCACCCGTGAGCGACCTCGTCATCCGGCCCCTGGACCACGTTCCGGAGGGCTATCGCCTCAACGTGGGCATTGTCCTCGTTGCCGCCGACGGGCGCGTTTTCGCCGGCCAGCGCGCGGACGTCGTCGAGCCGGCCTGGCAGATGCCCCAGGGCGGTATCGATCCGGGCGAGCCGATCCTTGAGGCCGCCTTCCGCGAGCTCACTGAGGAGACGGGCGTCGAGCGCAACCGGGCCGACCTGCTCGACGCGACACCGCACTGGCTTGCCTACGACCTGCCGCCGGACCTCGCCGACCGGCTCTGGAAGGGCCGCTATCGAGGCCAGGCGCAGAAGTGGGTGGCGCTCCGCTTCACCGGCACGGACGCGGACATAGACCTCGCCCAGCCCAAGCCGGAATTCTCCGCGTGGCGCTGGATCCGGGCCGGCGACCTGGCGGCCGAGGTAATCCCGTTCAAGCGCCCGATCTACCGACGGGTATTCGAGCGCTTTCGCCCGTATCTCGCGGCTTGAGACGAACACCGCTCGCCAGATAGACGCCCACGGCGACGACCACCATCGCCGCCGCCTCGAGCGCCGTCGGCCGCTCCCCGAGGACGGCCCACGAGATCAGCGTCGCCAAGCCCGGCACGAGCGCGGCGAGCGCCGCCGCTGGCGCGACGCCCAAGAGCCGGATCGCGCGCGCGTAGGCGTAGACAGCGACGAGGCCCGCGAACACGCCTTGGGCCAAGATCTGGAAGACGATCTCGGACCACGGCGCGTCGCCGAGCCGACCGAGGCCGAGACCGACGTGCAGCGGCAAGAGGATTACGGTCGACAGCAGGCCGACGAGGCCGGTGGCGACGAAGGGGTCGAGCCCGACCAGTCGCGTCGTCAGCGTGAAGCCGGCCCAGGCGGCGCAGCCGAGGAGGAAGAAGACGTGCCCGACGGCCGCCGAGGAGGGTGCGGCGGTCAGCATGCCCGCCTCGAGCGCGATCATGGCGGCAGCTGCCAGCATCAGTGCGAAGCCGCCGATCCGCCAAGCCGTCAGCCGCTCGCCGAGCAGGAGGACGCCGAGCACACCGGCGAGCACCGGCATCAGACCCGGCACCAATGCTGCCGCGTGGCTCACCGGTGCAAAGCGCAGGCCCGTCGCGAGCGCGAGCACGAAGGGGATGCCGTAGAGCCCGATGCCGACGAGCTGATACCAGCGGAGCGCGATCAGCCGTGCGCGGGCGCGGTAGAGGATGGGTGCCAAGAGCAGAGTCGGGACGACGACGCGGATCAGCGTCACGTCGACGGCATCGAGGGCGCCGCGCACCCCGTGCGCCGTCGCCGAGAACCAGGCCGACCAGATCAGGACGGCGGCGAAGCCGAAGCCGAGCCCGACCCAGCGCGCCGAGGCGGGCTCAGCGGCCATCACCGGTCTCGGTGACCGGCCAGTCGACGAGGCGACCTTCGAGGTCCGCGGCTGCGACCGCCGTCTCCGGCACCGCCCGGCCGCGGATCGAGATGCCGGCGCGATGGACGGCATCCGGGTCGCCCGCGACGAGCGGGTGCCAAGGCGTCAGGCCGCGGCCCTCGGCGAGGCGGCGATAGCTGCAGCTCGTCGGCATCCAGAAGAGCTGGTCGAGGCGTTCCGGCGCGAGGCGAATGCAGGCCGGCACCCGCGTCGTCCGGTTGACGTAATCACCGCAGCGGCAGCTTTCCCGGTCGAGCAGGAAGCAATGGACATCGGTGAAGTAGACCGTGCCGTCGTCGGCGTCCTCGAGCTTGATCAGGCAGCACTTGGCGCAGCCATCGCACACCGCCTCCCACTCCTCCGCCGCCAACTCCCAAAGCGGCACGGTCTCCCAAAAGCGCGGGCGCATGGTCCCTCCCCGACGACGATCCGAGCAGTCTAGTTGCAGGGACTCCAGGTCGGGAGTGGCACCGTCGAGAGGGCAGCCATCCTCGTCCGGCGCCCTGACCGTCGTGCGCCGCGAACGCGTGTCGCGATCGGGTGCGACGGGATATCGTTCCCTAAATGCGAACGATGCGTTGCAGATGTTGTATTTTTTCTATGCCTCCGGCCGCGCTATCCATTTCCAAGTATCGCGATGAAGTTTTGCGGCGCGTCACGCTGAGCCGTGCCTGCATCTGAGCAAGCGGGCGCCAAGTTCCACGGTGAAAACCTAAAAATCGGAGTCTCGGCTACCATGGAAGCTCTCGTTGAGTTCCTGATGCGTGTCGTTAGCCAACTACAGTCGCCAACACTTGGGTTCTTGGTCGGTGGTCTCTTGATTGCTGCACTTGGAACAAGATTGCAGATACCTAATGCAATATATCAATTTATTGTTTTTATGTTGCTCATGCGCATCGGTCTGAACGGTGGCATGGAAATACGTAATGCCGAGCTGTTGGACATGTTGCTTCCAGCGATTTCGGCAGTGTTGATCGGTTTGATTGCGGTGCTGATCGGTGCGGTGACGCTTGCAAGATTGCCGAACGTCAAGAAGGAAGACGCATTGGCCACCGCCGGCCTGTTCGGCGCCGTCAGCTCGTCGACGCTGGCCGCCGGCATGGTGTTCCTCGACGAGGAGGGCATCGCCTACGAGGCGTGGGTTGGGGCGCTCTATCCGTTCATGGATATCCCGGCTTTGATCCTCGCGATCACCCTCGCCAACCTCAGCATCGCGCGTCGCGAGGGACGCGCCGCTGGCGACGTCGCGGTGTGGCCGATCGTCCGCGAGAGTCTCCAGGGCGGCGCGCTGACCGCCCTTCTGCTCGGCCTGGCCCTCGGCCTGTTCACGCAGCCGCAGCGCGTGTTCGAAGGGTTCTACGACCCGCTCTTCCGCGGACTACTCTCCGTCTTGATGCTGATCATGGGCATGGAAGCCTACGCACGGCTGGCCGAGCTGCGCAAGGTGGCGCACTGGTACGCCATTTACGCCGTGCTTGCGCCTATCGGGCACGGGTTCCTCGGGTTCGGTCTAGGCTACGCCGCTCACGTGCTCACGGGCTTCAGCCCCGGCGGGGTGATCTTGCTAGCGGTGCTGGCTGCGTCCAACTCGGATATCTCCGGGCCGCCGACGCTTCGGGCCGGCATTCCAACGGCGAATCCCTCCGCGTTCATCGGCGCGTCCACCAGCATCGGAACGCCCGTTGCCATCGCGATCTGCATTCCCCTCTTCATCGCGCTCGCGGAGGTGGTCTTCGCTATGCCGTAGGCTCGGGGGATTGGCGGGATCGGGGCCTCGCCGGGCGCCGATCCCGCGTGTCACGTTTCAGGGGCGCTGCTTGAACTTCTCCGGCCGGAGAATTTCCACATTCTCCAAGTAAATTATACCGGAGTAGTTCGGGAAGTACCTTTCGGCCACCTGCTCCGCAATCGTGTCAGCAATCTCGTCGTTGCTAGTGATGATCTCGATCTGAATGTTGCCGAATTCGTCGACAACCTTCGGCCTATCTTCAGACCGCACACTCCGACTGCCTTTGCCACCGGCCGCGAACACTGTGTAGCCTGCCGCACCGGCGTCCTCAATTAGCTTAACAAGCTGATTGAGGAGGATTTTTTCGGTAATTATAACAACCTTCTTGGCATGATGTGTCATAGCTTGCTGTTTCCTCTCTGGCCTTTAAATAAACTATATTTCTTATAGAATATATACTCAAGCTTGCAAACATGTGACGATTTGCCACATATTAGTTCTACACAAGAGCCAGCGATAGACACTCTCTAAAGATGTTTGCACCTGCTTTGGCGGCTACGGGCAAAACGACGATGTCTCGGAAAGGGATGAGCACCATGCAGCGCAGGCCGCTGGCGTCGCGGCGGCCTATCGATCAAACCCAACGCCACGGCCGTTGCCCGCTGCAGCATGTGCACGGCCCCCATCTCTGATCAGCGTGATCGTGGCGCAATACGGGCTTGG
>CAYUKE010000069.1:0-11696 GCA_964445185.1 uncultured Geminicoccaceae bacterium | reverse complement strand
GGCAGCACGGGCTCGGTTGGATTTGGGCGCTGCGTAACTCGTCGACGCGCACGCCCGCGCCGGGACATCGGCGCGCGGAGCCACTATCGAGGACATCGAGTCGTTCTTCGAGCAGTACCGCGGAACCGTCGACCAAGTCGTCGAGTTCCTCGGCGACGAGGCGGCGCTCTCCGCGGAGCTGGCCAAAGTCGGCATGGCCGCCCGCATCGGGCTCGCCAGTCTCGAAAGCCTGGCACTTGACGCGGGCGACATGCAGACCGCACGCGCAGTGGACCGGGCCCTCGCGGCCTTCATGGACGGTCGGGTGGCGATCCAGACCTTCCTGACGACCCCCGATGACATGGGTGTCTACCAAGGCGTCGATCGCGTCGCCGCCGCCGCGGACCAGTTGCGGCCACTGGGCAAGCCGACGGCCAAGGCGGTTGCCCACATCGAGACCTAAGCCGCCAAGAGCGAACAGCTGATCGGCATCGTCGCCGGACGCGTTGGAACGGTCAGCGCGGTTCTCGACTTCATCGGCCCGGAGGTCGCTGCGATGGCGGAAGCCGTGGCGCAAAGCGTCCGGGACGAGCAGGACGAGCTCGGCCGCGCGGCCGTGCGGGCCAACGAGCAAGCCCGCCAGCGCGCGCTGCACATCTCGGTCTTCACGGCGTTGTCGGCGATCGTCGCGGGGACCATTCTCATGTGCTCGGTGACAGTGCCCGTGAACGCCATCACCGGGGCCATGATCCGGCTCGCCGAAGGCGAGCGGCTCGAGCGCGTTCCGGCGATCGACCATCGCGACGAGATCGGGGACATGGCCCGCGCCGTCTCCGCCTTTCGCAACCAGATGACGGCTGCTGACGCGGCTCTCGGCGAGCAGCTCCACAAGGTTGCGGGCCTGTTGATGCAGGTCCTCGACACGCGCGTCTCCGAGACGACGGAGAGCGCCGACGCGATGGCGGGTGCCGCAGATCAGCTCGTCACCAACACGCCCGGGCTGCGCGATCGGCTCGAGACGACCAACCACTCGGCCGGCGAGGCGTACGCTGCGGTGCATGCCGTCGCCGCCGCGGTGGAGGAGTTGGTTGCCTCGATCGAGAACGTGAGCGGGCGCGTTCAGCAAACCGTTGGCGCGGCCGAAGCGTCGATGCAGGCAACGGCCACCAACGTTGCGCACATCAGGCAGCTCGACGCGGCCGCGAGGAGCATTGGTGGAATCGTCGAGACGATCACCGACATCGCCAACCAGACCAACCTGCTGGCCCTCAATGCGACGATCGAGGCGGCGCGCGCTGGCGCGCACGGCCGCGGGTTCAGCGTTGTGGCGAGCGAAGTCAAGAGCCTCGCCGCCCAGACGACGCGCGCGACGGAGGACGTTGCGAAGCAGATCGGTGAGGTTCAGTCGCTTGCGCGCGATACCAACTCGGGCGCGGAGCAGATCGGCCAAGCCATCGCGTTGATGCTGGACAACGCCCGCGACGTCGACGAGGTCATGGCCCGGCAGCTTGGCGCCGTGCGGGAGATCGGCGCGAGCGCGCAGGTCGCGTCCGACGAGACCCGACTGGCTACGAGTAGTGTCGAGTGCGCCAATCAGCTCTCGTTGGAGAGCGCCGGCCTGGCCGGAGCGGGCCGCGACGCGGCCGAACGTCTCAAGACGAGCATCTATTCGCTCAGCCGCGAGCTGAAGGGGATTATCGGCGATGCTACGGTCGCGGATCGGCGGCGCGGAGCGCGTCGTATGACCGACCGCGAGGCGACGTTGCGCGGCAAGGGGTTCGAGGCTGCCGTCCGCATCTGCGATCTCTCGGTCGGCGGCGCGGGCTTGAAGCCGCTGGACGGCGTGCCGGTCGGGGTCGAGCTGGAGCTCTTGTTGGATGATCTGCGTATGTCCTGCCGCGCGATCGCGGGCAGTGATGGCACAGTCGAGAGGATCGCCTTCGCTGACGCGGATCGGCACGTGCGCGCCAAGCTCCACGCGATGGTGGCTGCGGTGGCCGCGTGACCGGCGGTTGCGCCCCGGAAACAGGCATGCGTCGCTAGATGACATCTCCGACGATCGGGGCGAACGGCGGCGGCATGTCGCGGATCCCAGAAAAAAGCTGCATCCGTGCCGCACGTCGCGTATCTAACATGACCACATGGACATCAAGATTTTATATACGCTTGTGGCGATCGCCGAGCACGGCAGCTTTCTTGCTGCGAGCCGTGCGCTCGGGCTGTCGCCGGCCGCGGTGAGCCTGCACGTCAAGATCGTTGAAGAGGAGCTGGGGGTCGCGCTGTTCGACCGTTCAGTGCGACCGCCAACGCTGACGGAGCCCGGACGCCGAACCCTGGAGCGGGCGCGCCGGGTGATTGATGCTTGGGAACGGCTCGGTGACGCCGGGCCGAGCGAGCTTGGCGGCATGCTCGCTGTCGGCGTCGTGCCGACCGCGGTGGCGACGTTGATGGCGCCGGCGCTGGCTCTCCTGCGCGAGCGCCGGCCCCAGCTCCGGCTCAATGTGACGACGGCCTATTCAGAAGACCTGGAGGATCGCGTTGGCCGCGGGTTGGTCGATGCCGCGCTGATGATGCAGCCGCCTTCGCCGCCGCTAGATCTCGAGTTCGAGACGATCCTTGTCGAGCCCTTTCACGTCGTCGTCCCGTCGAGCGCAACCGGCGACGCCGACGTCGCGTTGCTCGAGGCCTTGCCGTACATCCGTTTCCGCAGGCACGCCTGGATCACCCACATCATCGAGGCGGAGCTTGGCCGGCGGCGGCTCAAGCTCGACGTCATCATGGAGATCGACACCCTGAGCGGGGTATTGGCGTTGGTGGCCGCCGGCCTCGGTTGCTCGATCGTTCCCGCTCGTCAGATACAGGCCTACGGTGCCGCGCGGGTTCGCTCCGTGGCGTTTGGCGATCCCGTCGTCAGCCGCACGCTCGGGCTCCTGCGCCATCGCGATCATCCGAAGACGCGCCAGCTCGACGAACTCGCGTCCGCCCTGCGCGCGACGGCCGTGGCCAAGTTCGAATCGACCGCCGACCTAGACGAAGAGCAGAGCGACGCCCTGGACGACGGCGAAAACGCTAGCGAGCACCGCGAGGTAGGTCAGGTTGACGCTGAACACTAGGTGCCGTGTCGGCACCTCGAACAAGCTTGAGCCGGCGACCACCGAAAGGGACGCGTAAGAGACCATCGCGCCCGCCATCCATGCGAACAGAACGATCTGGATCTCGAACAGGTCCGGCAGCGTCGCGTCCAGTGGGGCGAGCAGTGCGAACAAAAGCGTCCCGGCGACGATGGGATGGAGGCCGATGATCGCCAGCGGCGTGCCGAGAGCAAAACCGAGGATCGGCACCAGCGGCCGCGGCCATGCTTCCAGCGCCAGGTTGTCGGCCACGGCCTGAGCAACGCCCGTGGCATCGATCAGCATGCCGATCAGCACCGCGCCGGTGAAGATGATCAGCTCGTCGCCCATGCGCGGCAGATCGCGAACCGCGCGGCCGACCGTGCGCCGGACCGGCGCGTGCGGGAGCGCCAGGAGCCGCGCGACGCAGAGGATCGGCAAGGTCAGCGCGACCACTTCCAGTGTCGAGAACGTCGTCGTGCTCGCGAGCACGACGACGATGGTGACGATGACGACGACCGGCAGCGCCAGGCTGCGGAAGGCGACGAGCGCCGGCACCGCCGCGCGGACGCCCCTCAGGCCACGATCGACCCAGACGGCGGCGGCAAGTGCGACCAGGGTCGCCGGGAGGCCAGCCGCCATCACGCTCGTTAGCGCGACGTCTGGCTTTTGGGTGAGGACGAAGCCCATGGCGACGGTGAACGGCGACCAAAGCACGCAAAGGGCGAAACCGCGCATCGCCGCGCGCGCCAGCTCGGTGCGCAGGGTTGGGTCCTGTTGCCGCACGAGGAACGGCCGGATGATCGGCAAGGCGCCGATGATCATCACGGCGGCGAGCAGGTGGCTGCCGATGGTCAGCCCAGCGATCCGGCGACCGGGCCCGAGCGCGTCGAAGGCGGCTTCGGACGTGCGCGCTTCCGGGCTCTCCTGCATGGTTTCGCGCATCAGCAGCAGCGCCGGCAGGAAGACGACGAAGACCAGCGCGCGGTCGGCGGCGTCGAGCAGAGCGAGCGGGTCATCGTATGCGACGAACAGAATCAACGCCGCAGCGAGACCGACGAGGGCGATCGACCGGCTGACGCGCTTCGCCGCCGGCAGCGCCAAGGCGAGGAGCAGGAGAAAGGCCACGTCGCGGATGCGTGCGACGAGGTCGGACGGCAGGAATAGCGCCACGATGCCGGTCAGCCAGAGGCCGAGCACGAGCCAGAGCTTGAGGTGGCCGACCAGCGCAATCGGCGGCCGCCAGCGCCCGGCGGCAGCTAGATCGCTCCCGATCTCGCTAAGGCGCATCGCCGGCTCAGATCCGATCGCTTTCGACGCCGAGAAACGCCGCTAGCAGCGGCACCTGCGCATCGAACATGTGCCGGCCAAGGTGCACGCGATGGCCGCGCTTGGCCGCGGCCTCGATCAATGCTGTCCGCTCGGGCTTCATGATGATGTCGCAGACTAGGGTGGCGGGAGCCAGGCGATCGATCGCGAACGGCAGCGGGTCGCTCGGCGCCAGACCGAGTGCCGTCGCGTTGACGACCAGGTCGTGTCCGCGCGGATCGAGCGGGCCAGCGCGCGCATCGATTTCCGGATAGGCGGCCCGCACGCGTGCCGCGAGCGCCACGGCGCGAGCCTCGCTGCGGTTGGCGATGACCAGCTCGCCGACCGCCGCGTCGGCAAGCGCGAACGCGATTGCCTTGCCGGCGCCGCCGGCGCCGATCACCAGCACGCGCTGGCCCGCGACGTCGTGGCCGGCTCGCACCAGGCCGGCGACGAAGCCGAGGCCATCGAAGTTCTCACAGGCGAGCCGACCTTCTTCCGTCCGTCGGATGACGTTGGCCGCGCCGACCAGCGCAGCTTGGGGACCGACGTCGTCGACGAGGTCGAGGACGGCCTCCTTGTGTGGAATCGTGACCAGGACGCCGCCCAGATTGGCGAGCGCGCGCGCGCCTTCCAGCGCTCCTCCAAGCCGTCCCATAGGCACGTGGAGCGGAACCAGAACGGCGTCGATGCCGGCATTGGCAAAGAGCGGGTTGAAGACGTCGCAGGCGCGGACATGGGCGATCGGATCGGCGACGACGCCGAAGATGCGCGTCCGGCCGCTGATCGGAATCCTCCCGTCGCCGCTCAAACCACCCTCCGTCGGTGATGCTCGAAGCAGCGGTGGTAGGCAGACCAGGGCGCGCTGCCAAGCTGGCGCACTGCAGGGAGCCCATGCGCGCACGCCAACAAGGCGCGATGACGCGCGGCCACTCTGTGCATGCTGCTCGCGCGCTGGTAGCGTTTCGTCGTCGCTATTCAATGCATCCGAGGTGACCCTGTGCCCAGCCTGCTTGCGTTCGCATCGATGCTGGTCGCCACGCTGGCAATGCCGGCGGCGGCGGACACCTTCAAGGCCTGTGTCGAGGCACTCGAACGGACGGCCGTGCGCGACGGCGTCGACGAGGACGTTGCGCGTGAGGCGCTGGCGGACGTGGTCCTCGACGAGCGCGTGCTTCGCGCCAGCACCTACCAGCCCGAGTTCAGGACGCCCATTTGGGACTACATGGCCTTCCTCGTCGACGACGAGCGGATTGCGGATGGTCGGGCGATGCTGGCGACGCACGCCGGCTTGCTCGAGCGCATCGAGGCGCGCTTCGGTGTGGATCAGCACGTCGTCGTCGCGATCTGGGGCGTTGAGACCGACTATGGTCGTGAGCAGGGGAGCAACTACCTGCCGCAGGCGCTGTCGACGCTCATCTGTGCCGGCGAGCGCCGGCACGAGTTCTGGCGCGGCGAGTTGATCGCGGCGCTCGGCCTCGTCAGCGGTGGCGATCTGCGCCTCGACGAGCTCTACGGCTCTTGGGCGGGCGCGTTCGGCCAAACCCAGTTCATCCCAACCTCATACGCCCGCAACGCGGTCGACTTCGACGGCGACGGTCGCCGTGATCTCGTCGAATCCGTGCCCGACGCGCTGGCCTCGACGGCGAACTACCTCCAGCGCTCGGGCTGGACGCCGGGCCAGCCCTGGCTCATCGAGGTCAAGGTCCCGGACGGCTATGACGGGCCGTCCGGGCGACGCGAGAAGGCGACGCTCGCGACCTGGGCGGAGCGCGGCGTCGTCCGCGCCGACGGCGCGACCGTGACGGGCGATCGTTCCGCCGGTCTGCTGCTGCCGGCCGGTGCCGATGGCCCGGGGTTCCTGGTGTTCGGCAATTTCGACGCGATCTTCGCGTACAACCATGCCGAGAGCTACGCGCTCGCGATCTCCCATCTGGCCGACCGCATCGCCGGCTATCCGGGATTGCGGACGGCCTGGCCGACCGACGATCCGGGGCTGTCGCGGGCCGAGCGTCGCGAGCTTCAGGAACGGCTCATCGCCGCTGGCCACGACGTCGGCGAGGTGGATGGTCGGATCGGGCCGCGCAGCCGCGCCGCCATCCGAGCGGCCGAGGCGGAGCTCGGCTGGTCGCCGACGGGTCGCGCCGGCCGCCGCATCCTCGACGCGCTCGACGGCTGACATCGCGGCGCAGCGCGGTTAGGACTGCAGCGACAATTCGATGACAGGCGCCGCCGGCGCGCGGAACGGGGCCTTGCGCTTACCAGACCTCACCCTCCTGCCGCGGAACGACTTCAAGCGGCCGGCGGTGCCGACGGCGATCGTCTTCGTGCATGGCTATCTGGCACCTCTGCCGGAGGCCTACTGGGTGGGCTCGCTGCGGCTGATGCGCGACCTCCGGCGTCGCGGCATCGACCTCAAGGTCGTGCGCGCGCCGGTCACCGGCTCGGTGGCCGAGCGAGCCCGCCGGACGACGGAGGCACTGGCAGAGACCAGGGCAGATCGAGTCATTCTCGTCGGCCACTCGATGGGCGGTCTCGACGCGCGCTATGTCGCCCAGCATCGCGACGGGGCGGGGCGCATCACCGACCTCGTCACCCTCGGCACGCCGCACCGCGGGACGATGATCGCCGACTTCTTTCACAAGCTGCGCCCGCGGCTACCGGCTGCCTTGCGGCAACTCGATCAGGGCGGGCTCGAGGACCTGACCCGGGCGGCGGCGCGGCGCTTCAACGAGGCCGTGCCGGACCGCCCGGGCATCCGCTACCATGCGGTCTGCGGCCGCATCGTGCCGGAGGCCGTGCCGCCGCTCTTCCGCTCGTTCAGCCGACGGCTGCAAGCGCACGAGGGGGACAACGACAGCCTCGTCTCGGTCGCCTCGGCGCGCTGGGGGCAGACCGAGGTGGTCGACGATGCGGATCACTGGGCGCTGATCGGCCTCGAGTGGGTCTCCGGCGCCGACCTGCGCCATCGTATCGCCCGGCTGCGCGGCGGCACGCGGCCCCTTGTGGTCCTGCGACGCAAGCTCGAGGCCATTCTCCAGGCCGACTAGCGCTGTCGCGTCAGATGCAGACCTGTTTCAAGGGCGCGAAGCCGTTGAAGCCCACCGAGCTGTAGGTGGTCGTGTAGGCGCCGGTGCTCTTGATGCGCAGCCGATCGCCGATCCGGATGTCCGACGGCAGATGGTAGGGGGTACGCTCGTAGAGGATGTCGGCGCTGTCGCAGGTCGGCCCGGCGAGGATCACCGGTGTCGGCGGTCCGCCGCGGTGGCTCTCGATCGGGTAGCGGATAGCCTCGCCAAGTGTCTCGGCAAGGCCGCCGAACGTGCCGATATCGAGGTAGACCCAGCGTCGGTGATCGCCGTCGCCCTTCGCCGCGATGAGCACGATCTCGGTCGCGATGACGCCGGCGTCGCCGACCAGCGCGCGACCCGGCTCAAGGACGAGCTCGGGGATCCGGTTGCCGAAGTGGCGCGGCACGGCGGCCCCAATCGCCTCAGCGTAGGCGTCGACGTCCGCCACCGCCTCGCCATAGCGCGTCGGAAAGCCACCGCCTACGTTGAGCAGCTCGAGCTCAATGCCATCGCCCTCGAGACGGTGGAAGACCTGGGCGGCATCGGCAACCGCCGCGTCCCATTGGCCGGGGTCCCGCTGCTGCGAGCCGACGTGGAAGGCGATGCCCCACGGCTTGAGGCCCATCCGGGCGGCAGCCCGCAACAGGTCTGCCGCCATGTCCGGGGCGCAGCCGAACTTGCGAGAGAGTGGCCAGTCGGCGCCGTCGCTGGATGCGAGGATCCGGCAGACGACCCGGGCGCCGGCGGCGGTCCTGGCGAGCTTGCGCAATTCGGCCGCGCTGTCGAACGCGAAGAGATCGACGCCCAGCCGCCGGGCGGTCGCGATGTCGCGCTCCTTCTTGATCGTGTTTCCGTAGGAAAGCCGTTCGGCGGCGGCCCCGGCCCGCAGCGCCTCCTCGATCTCGCGGACGCTCGCCACGTCGATGTGCGCGCCGAGCCGCACGAGGCGTTCGAGCACTGCGGGAGCGGGATTTGCCTTCATCGCATAATAGATGGTGGCGTCAGGCATCGCCCGGCGCAGAGCGAGGTAGTTGGCTTCGACCCGATCGAGATCGAGGACGAGGCACGGCGTCTCGATCTCGGTCGCGTCGAGATAGGCGGCAATGCGAGCGGTCATTCGGGCGTCTTTCAACGGACGACGGCGGCCTGGTTCCGCCGGGGCACCGGCGGCGGCGAGCGCAGAGGCAATGGTTGCTCCTCACGGGGGGACGGGCGAAGCAGCTGCGCCGCCCGTCCCCCTTCTACCGCTCGGTGGCGCCGATCGCGTTCGCCTCGTCCAGCGCCGCGACCGGCGCGGTCGGGTCGATGCCGAGCGCGCGCTCGAGCCGCACAAGCCGCGTCTCGACTTCATCGCGCCAGGCCTGACCTTGGCCGGCGCGGTGCCCAGACGTGACGAGCGTGCGCTCGAGCGCGGCCGTTAGCCAGCGGCCGAGGGTGACACCCTCGAGCCTGGCCGCATCGCCCGCAGCCTTTTGGAGCGCGGCGGGCACACCGCGGACGGTCCAGCGGTCGGTCTTGGTGACCGGTCCGTCGTCCGCAGCTGCCGCTCTCTTGGCCTTCTTCGCCACCTAACGCTCCATCGGCTGCCACGGCAGCCGTGGCAGCCGGGACGCGTGGGCGCGGGTTATGATGGCTCCCTCAGCGTACGTCAAGCTCGATTGCGGCGTTGCTCGACAGCTCCGCGCGCGGATCGAGACCGGATACGCGGTTGCGACAGGAACGCGTCGGGTCGCCTTACCGCGGGGCGGCAGACAAGGTGCTTCGTGCGGCCATCAGCCGATAAGCACCGCTGTCTCGCGCGCGATCATCGACTCCTCGTTCGTCGGCAGCACCATGACCCGACAGCGCGCGCCGGCGGCACTGATATCCTGCGCGTTCGCCGCGTTCTTCGTCTCGTCGATTGCCAGCCCGAACACGTCCATGTCCTGACAGACTCGATGACGGATCAGCCGTGAGTTCTCGCCGATGCCACCGGTGAAGACGAGCCCGTCGAGCCCGCCCATCGCGGCGGTCATCGCGCCGATCTCGCGGCGAACACGGAAAACGAAGTAGTTGATCGCATCGAATGCGGCCGGCGCATCGCTCTGTTCCAGCTCGCGCATGTCGCTGCTGATGCCCGAGAGGCCCAGAAGGCCACTCTCCTTGTAGAGCAGGTCCTGGATCTGCCGGCTGTCCATGCGCTCCGCCTGCATCAGGTAGAGGATGACGCCGGGATCGAGGTCGCCGCAGCGCGTGCCCATCGGCAGACCGTCGAGCGCCGAGAAACCGAGCGTCGAGCCGACCGGCCGGCCGTGGTGGATGCCGCACATGCTGGCGCCGTTGCCGAGATGGGCGACGATGACGTGGCCGCGGACCAGCTCCGGCGCGATGTCCCAGAGCCGGTGGACGATGTACGCATAAGACAGGCCGTGAAAGCCGTAGCGCCGCACGCCTTTGTCGTAATAGCTGCGTGGCAGCGCGTAGACGTCGTTGACCCAGGGATGCTCGCGGTGGAACGCCGTGTCGAAGCAGGCGACCTGCGCGGCGTCCGGGAACGCCTCCTGGGCGGCGTGGATCCCGGCGATGTTGTGCGGTTGGTGCAGCGGCGCGAGTTGGACGAGCGTGTCGAGCACCATCAGCACGGCATCGTTGATCAGCATGGGCTTGGTGTAGCGCGGCCCGCCATGAACGACGCGATGGCCGACCGCTGCCACGGAGACTTCTGGGAACTCGCTCTCGAGCCAAGCGAGCAGCCCTTGGAGCGCCTGCGTATGCGTGGCAGCCGCCGCGAGCTTGCGGTCGGCGAGCTGGGCGCCTTCCGGCGTCTTGGCGATGAAATGCGGGGCCGTGCCCAGACCTTCGATCTGCCCGTGGACCCGTTCCACAGGCTCGTCCTCGAGCGCGAACAAGGCGAATTTGACGCTCGAGGACCCGGCGTTGAGCGTGAGGATGTGGCGCATCAGGCCTCCGCGGGCAGGTCGAGTACGGGCGAGTGGCCCGTGCGTTTCCAGGCGTCGTAGAGCTGGGCGAGGGCGCAGGATACCAGGCGAGATTTCTCGTCGTCGGCGCGGCTGGTCAGCATGACCGGGACGCGGGCGCCGAGTACCAGGCCCGAGGCCTCGGCACGGGCCATAAAGGTAAGCTCCTTCGCCATCATGTTGCCGGCTTCGAGGTTGGGCGCGATGAGCACTTGCGCGTGCCCGGCGACGAGGCCGGCGATGCCCTTCGTCTTGGCGGCCTCGACGTCGATCGCATTGTCCATCGCCAGCGGCCCGTCGATGATGCCCCCCTTGATCTGGCCGCGTTCGGCCATCTTCGACAAGACCGCCGCGTCCACGCTGGAGGGAATCTTCGTCGTCACCGTCTCGACGGCCGAGAGGACGCCGACCCTTGGCTCTTCCATGCCGATCGCCCGCGCCAAGTCGATCGCGTTCTGCACGATGTCCACCTTGGCGTCGAGGTCCGGTGCAATGTTGATGGCGGCGTCGCTCACGAGCAGTGGGTTCGGCTGGCCCGGCATGTCCATCACGAAGACGTGGCTCAGCCGCCGGCTCGTTCGCAGGCCGCCCTGGCGCTTGGTGATGTGCGCCAGCAACTCGTCGGAGTGCAGGTGTCCCTTCATGATCGCGTCGGCACGGCCCTGCTGAACCAATTCGACGCACCGAGCGGCGGCCTCGCCGTGGTCCGCGATGTCGACGATCTCCAGCGCGCTCAGGTCGGCGTCGAGGGTGCGGGCGACCTCTTGGATGCGTGCGGCGTCGCCGATCAGGAGGGGCGCGATCAGCCCGGCCCGATACCCGAGCAGCGCGCCGTCGAGGGACGCCGTGTCTTCCGGGGCTGCGACGGCGGTGCGAAGCGGCGCCATGTTGGCGCACGCACGAAGCAGTCGGTCGAAGTGTTGGTGACGTTCCACCAGGATCTCGGGCACCCGATAGGCCGGCAGCGCGATGCGTTTCGCGGGTGCGATCACTTCCGCCTGGCCGTCGCAGATCAGCGTGCCAGCTGCCGTCTCGCAACGGCAGTCGAAGACGACGACGCGCTCGGGTCGCTTCTCGCGGACCTCGATCGTCGCGGTGATCGTATCGCCGACGGCGACGCGGTCGTGGAAGCGGAGCCGTTGCTCGCGATAGAACGTGCCGACGCCGGGGAGGATGTTGCCGAGCACGGCCGAAAAGACCGAGGCGACCCACATCGCCGGCGCGATGGCTTCGGGCTTGCCGTCGCCGTCGCCATCGACTTCGGGGATGTG
>CAYUKE010000068.1:0-11741 GCA_964445185.1 uncultured Geminicoccaceae bacterium | reverse complement strand
CGGCCTCGGAGACGCCGAGCGCTCCGCGGAGCGCAAGGGCCAGGTCGGGTCGGGTGACCGATCCGAACGGATCCGCACCTACAACTTCCCGCAAGGCCGCGTCACCGACCACCGCATCAACTTGACGCTCTACAAGCTCGAGCAGGTGCTGGCGGGCGAAGCGCTCGGCGAGGTGGTCGATGCGCTCGTCGCCGCCGAGCAGGCGGCAAAGCTCGCCGAGGTCGAGGCATGAGCCACCACTACCAAGTCAAGATCGTCTGGACCGGCAACCGTGGCGAAGGCACCGCGAACTATCGCGCCTACGACCGGGACCATCAGATCATCGTCCGCGGCAAGCCAGTCATCGAGGCCTCGGCCGACGCCGCCTTTCGCGGCGACGCGAAACGACACAACCCGGAGGACCTGCTGGTCGCCGCGCTCAGCACCTGCCACATGCTCTGGTACCTCAACCTCTGCGCCGACGCCGGCATCGTCGTCAGCGGCTATCGCGACGAGGCCGCCGGCGAGATGGTCACCGATGCCGCGACCGGCGGCCGCTTCACCTCGGTGACCCTCCGGCCGGTCGTGACGCTCGCCGCCGGCGACCCGGATACCGCCCGGCTGCTGCACAACGAAGCGAATAGGCGCTGCTTCATCGCCAACTCCGTCAACTTCCCGGTGCGGCACGAGCCGACGATCCTTGCCGACCAGTGCTGAGCCGGCGACGCTCGGGGGTCTCGTCCGCGAGCTGACCGCGCGTCTTGAGGCGCAGGCCGGCGGCGCGGCGCGGACGGAAGCGCAGCGTCTCGTGATGCTCGCCACCGAGTGCGACCGGACGACTCTGCTCACGGGGTCCGACCGCGCCGTACCTGTTGGGCTGGTGGCGCGCGCCCGTGAGCTTGCGGCGCGGCGTGCCGCAGGCGAGCCGTTCGCCTATCTCAAGGGCGTCCGAGAGTTCTGGGGCCTTGCGTTCGAGGTCGGTCCGGGCGTGCTCGTCCCGCGCCCGGAGAGCGAGACGATGATCGAGGCGGCGCTCGCGCATCTGCCCGACGGCGTGCCGGCCAGCGTCGTCGATCTCGGCACCGGCAGCGGCTGCCTGCTGCTGACTGTCCTCCACGAGCGGCGGCAAGCGGTCGGGCTCGGCGTCGAGCGGAGCACGTCGGCGCTCACCTGGGCGGACCGGAACCGGCGCAAATTGGGCCTCGGCGGCCGCTGCCTACTCGTCCAGGGCTCGTGGCTCGATGCCGTCGCCGGCCGGTTCGACCTCGTCCTCGCCAACCCGCCCTACATCCCGGCCGCCGAGATCGCCGCGCTGATGACCGATGTGAAAGACCACGAGCCCAGGATCGCGCTCGATGGGGGCGACGACGGCCTGCAACCGCACCGGGTGATCCTCGCTCGGTTGGCGGCCCACCTCGCGCCGGGCGGCCTGGCGCTCTTCGAGATCGGCCACGAGCAGGGCGACCTCGCGCTGCGGACGGCGCGCGATGCGGGCTATCCCGACGCACGGCTCCTCTGCGACCTCGCCGGCCGGCACCGCTGCCTGGCGATCACGCAACCGCCAGGCGTCACGCCTCGGCGGCGTTGAACGCGGCCGCAGAGCGTTCTACGAGCGAGTGCCCCTCCCCAGAGCGTGGACGAGGACAGCGATGACGGATACCCGCAAGGCGCGCGCGCTCGGCTTGAACCACGTCGCGCTCGAGGTCGGCGATATCGAGGCGGCGCTCGCCTTCTACGGCGGGTTTCTCGACTTCGAGCTGCGCAGCAAGAGTGCGACGGCGGCGTTCATCGACCTGGGCGATCAGTTCATCGCGCTTTCCACCGGTCGAAGCCAGCCGCGCGACGACCATCGTCACGTCGGCCTCGTCGTCGACGACAAGGAGGCCGTGCGCGCAGCGCTCGAGGCCATGGGCGTCGTGGTGTTGCCGGGTCGGTTCCTCGACTTCTACGACCCCTGGGGCAACCGGATCGAGATCGTCGCCTACCAGACCATCCAGTTCACCAAGACCGCGGCGGTACTGCGCGGCATGGGCATCACCGACCTCGACAAGACCGAGGCGGCCAGAGCCGAACTCGCCGCCAAGGGCATGGGCTGAGTCAGCAGCCGATCGATCGGCCCGCGCGCCGCGGCAGATCGTCGGCGGGCGAGACCCACGCGACGCGCTCTTCCCAATGCACCTGGACCTCGGGCCGAAGCGCGCCATGGTCCCCAAGGAGGCTGGCGTAGAAGTGCATCTCGCCTGGATGCTGGTTGGCGCTAAGCGCTACTGCCGAGCCGCAGGTGAGGCCCACCGCACCGCAAAGGCAGCGTCGGCGTGGCATCAGTGCTGCTCTTCGGTCCGCGACGCGGCGCCACCAGACTTGGCCGCCGAACCGGGCAGGAGCCGCCGGACATGGTCGCTCAGAGGCGCCAGCACGCGCGCCACGAGCGGAATGAGCGCACCGCCGACCGCGAGGCCGAGAACACCATAGCCCACCGCGCTGACAAGCCAGCCGACCAAGCCGTGCAGCACGGGCGCCGCTTCGGCGACGGCATGGGCAACTCCGTGGATGACGTGCTCGGGGCCGACGATGCCGAAGTGCGCAAGGCCGTGGACGATGATGCCGCCGCCAACCCAGACCATGGCCGCCGTGCCGATGATGGCAAGAGCCTTGAGAAAGCCTGGCATCCCGGCGACCAGGGCGCGGCCGACAACGCGGCCGAAGCGGGCGAGTGGTGTGGACCTCTCGTTCTTGGCGAGGGCGAGGCCGATGTCGTCGGCCTTCACGATCAGCGCAACGGCGCCATAGACGAGCGCGGTGATGCCGATACCGACGAGCGCCAGCACGATGGCCTGCGCGACGAAGCCGAGCTCGGGAATGGTGGACAGCGCGATCGCCATGATCTCCGCTGAGAGGATGAAGTCGGTGCGGATCGCGCTCGTAACCCGCTGGTCCTCCAACGCAACCGGGTCCGCGGGCGCGGCGCCGACCTTCGCCTCGTGCCCATGCGCCGCGTGCGGAACAAGGGCCTCGAAGACCTTCTCCGCGCCTTCGTAACAGAGATAGGCGCCACCCAGCATCAGCAATGGCGTGATCAGCCAGGGCGCGAGCAGGCTCAACAGCAGGGCCGCCGGGAGCAGGTAGAGCAGCTTGTTCTTCAGCGAGCCGACGGCGATCTTGCGGATGATCGGCAGTTCGCGCGCCGGCGCGAAACCGACCAGGAAGCGGGGCGTCACCGCCGCGTCATCGATGACGACGCCGGCCGACTTTGCGCCGGCCTTCGCCGCCTGCCCGGCGACGTCGTCGAGCGTGGCGGCGGCGACCTTGGCGATGGCCGCCACGTCGTCGAGCAGAGCCAGCAGTCCGGTGCTCAAGGTGTCCCCTCCGTCCCTCGGCCCAACAGCGGCGGTGGCGGGCAGATAGCACCAAAGCGTGCGCCGGCGTAACCGCCGAGCGCGGCCCGCTCAGCCGCGAACCAAGCCAACCGCCTCCCGCAAGAGTTCGGGAAAGCGCGGATGGTCGTAGAGGTCGTTGTGCGTCGCCTCCTCGACGACGCGATCCGACACCACGTTCGGCACCTGGGCAACGAGCGCGCGCGTGCGGGCGGGCGGCACGAGCGTGTCACGGCCGGCGGCGATCACGGCGACCGGCCGTTCGACGCCCCTGAGCGCGGCGACACTGTCGAAGGGATGACGCAGCAGCGGGCCGACGGGCACCCAGGGATAGCGCGCCTGCGCGAGCGCGCGGACCGAATCGAACGGCGTGACCAGCACCGCGCCGGCGACGCCGGGTCGCGACGCGACCTGAGCCGCAACACCCGAGCCGATGCTCATGCCTACGACCACGATCGGGGCGTCGCGTCCACGCTCGGCCACCAAGTCGACGATCCGCCGGGCATCGCCGACGAGCGCGCGCTCGCTCGGCCGACCCTCGCTCGGCGCGTAGCCGCGATAGTGAAAGACCACGATCTCGGCCGTCGGCAGACCGTCGTGGAGGAACATCGCGAAATCCTGCGCGTTCCAAGCGTTGCCCGGAAAACCGACGACGATCGTGTCCGCGAGGCCCTCCTCGGGTGGAAGCCATAGGCCGTGGATCGTCGCTCCGCCGTCGGTCGCTAGTGTCAGCCGCTCGACCGCTGGCGGCAACGCCCGCCATGGCGGCGCGGTCGCGTCGCGCGGGAAGAGCATGCCGTCTTGCAAGAAGAACAGGGCGCCGACGACGACGCCGTAACCGGCACCAAGAAGCAGTGCGACCTCGAGCACACGCCGTCCCTTCATCGTCGATCATCCCAAGACACGACACCTCGCCCTGTACCGTCGAGATATCATCCGGCGATACCGCAGCGCAGCCCGAGCCCATCGACGCATCGTCGCGAGCTGGCCAGTGCCCGACGCAAGCTAGCGCTGCACCGCAGCATATTGTCATGAATCCAGCCTGCACCAACGCCCGATCCAGGTTGGTTCACGGAGACGCGCCGACCATCGGCGCCAGCAATTCCACCACCCTCCTCGCCGACACCGTTGCCCGGGAACCCGCGCGCCGAACTGCGGCGTCCGAGTTAGGGCGTCACACGCATGACGGGCTCCTTGGACCCGGCCTGACCAAGGACCGAGTCGGCGCCCTGAGCCGCAAGCAGGCAGAAACGGCCGTCGGCTGCCGCCCGCCTCTCCGCCTGCGCGTGGCAGCGTCGGTCATGCTGATCGGCGCGTGATCAGAACGGACCCGCGGCGACAGGCGGCGCGAAGAGGTCGAGACTAGCGGCGCGACCGCGCACCGTGCTCTGCGGAAGCGCTTCCCATGCGTTGTCGCGCGCATGGCCTGCGGCAGCAAGCAGATCGCCGGATACGATCGGCGCGCGGTCGGACGTCTTGCTCAGCTCTTCGAGCCGCGCAGCGACGTTGACGGTGTCACCCAGCACAGTGAACTCGAGCCGTGCCTCGTCGCCGACGGCGCCGGCGAAGACCTCGCCCCAATGCGCGCCGACGGCGATGCGGATGGTCCGACCGTCGACCGTCCCCAACTCGGCAACGAGCGCCTGGGCGCAGTCGAGGGCCCGACGCGCGGCGTCGGCTTCGGCATCGACGGCGCCGAAAAGGACGAGCGCACCGTCGCCGATGAACTTGTCGACCAGCCCGCCCCGGCGCTCGACAACGGCGCTCACCCGGCTTCGGAAATCGGTGACGAAGCGCCCCAGCGCATCGGCACTGAGGGTCTCGGCGAGGCTTGTGAAGCCGCGAATGTCGACCAGCAGGACGGCGGCGTCCACCCGCCACCCGCGCCGCAGCCTTGCGATCTCGCCGCGAGCAACGAGGTCTGCGATCGCGGGCGGCAGGTATCGCTGGTACTCGGCGCGTCGCAGCGTCTCGTCGACCGCGCGCGCCAGGAGTTGGCGCCTTCGCCGCGCCGCGAGCACCAACACCGCCGCGCAACAGGCGAACATGGCGAGGCGCACCAAGTTGGGCGGCACCGCAAAGGTCTCCGCCGGCGGCAGCGCGTCACCGCGATGGGTGCCGTCGACCAGGGCCAGCCCGACCAGACCGCCCAGGAGCAGTACAGCGCTGAAGGCCTGCAGCCCGGGGCGATAGCGCAGCGCTGTGAAGCTCAGCACCAAAGGCGCGAGCCACACCACCGGGAAGACAGCGACGAACGCCAAGGATAAATCGAGGTTGGCCGCGTTGAAGGCGATGTTGCAGAGGATCAACAGACCGTCGGCGGTCGTGAACAGCCACGGCATCCAAGGCCTCAGCCGGCCGCGGCGCGCGAAGCCGAGGGATACGAGCCCGATGGCGAAGTAGCCGACGAGCACGATGAAGGCAGCGCCGACCTGATAGCGGATGAGCTCAGGCGGGGCGTGGTCAACGCTCGCGACGGCGACGCCGAGGACGAGCATCAGCACGATGGCCATGGCGAGCCGCAGGATCGAGACCGTGCGCTCAGCCTCGACCTCGGCGTCCTCGAGCAGGCGGTCGCGGACGTCGCTCGGGCGCAGCGGCGGTGCGGTCGAGGGCATTCGTGTTGCGCCTTCGTGATCCCTCGTCTTCCTGCTACCGCGGCAGCCAGCCGAGTGGCACCCGGCTTAAGGGATCACCAGGCCAGCGCAGGCGGCGGTCACCCGACGCCCAACCGGGGGCTGCCCTCACCGCCGTGGCGGCCGTTCGGGCTCGTTCGGAACACCAACTTATACGTTTATATGCGAATCGCGATTTCTGGTCGGTGGATCCGTCTGGCGCCTGCATCAACGTTGAACGCTGGCAAGATTGCTGGGCACGCAGCAGTTCGTCCTCGAACCGCCTCGAAGCACGTTTTCTATTTAAGGTAGAAAACTGCACTTCTAGCTACAGCGGACTGCAGTACACGCCCCACGATTGAGCTAGATCAAGGCATTTTCTCTGCACGCGTCCATGAATGATCTGCATTCTACCTCAAATTAGTGAACGCGCGTGCTGGGAGATTTGAGATGCCTATCAACTATTCCACCTTGGAACGGTACAGCGAAGATGAGGCTTCGGACGGCGCATTCGAGCCGATAGCCAACAGTGAATTTCATCCGGGCGAAATCTCCCCCACCGGGCGCTATCGGGTGGTCTTGGAGCCATTGGCCGAGAGCCCACCGAACGCATGGGATGCTCCCCAGCAAATAGTTATTTTTGACGATCATTCGGATGAAAAACGTATCTTTGAGCGAGAAATTGCGAGAACCGAGCCTTTCATTTCAATGTCTGGATATTCTTCTGATGAAAAGTACCTATTTATATCTCTAACTGCGTCATCAGAACCGTTGACAAGCTTTTTTGCAATTAACTTGGAGAATGGCTCGTTTATCGAAGGTTTTGATGAGCATGGCGGCCCAGAAAATATAACTCTATTCGGAGAACAGCGCTACGTCCTTCTAAACAAATCTGATTTTGGACAAGGCGATGCATTACATCTCTCGAATTACAGCGCAACGAACGCGTACGTCCTGGATATGCAGCTGGGAGCTATCACCTGGATTACAGCGGATAATCTTGGTCAAGATTTGGGCGCTATTTGGAACTCTAGCCCACGAATATCGATCGATGAGAATGCAATAGCCTACACTAGCGGCGAGTCCGCTTTTCATATGGTTGGCCTCGATGCCACTAACAACGCCGATTTCTTGCAGTCATTCGGCGGCGAGACGATAGACGGGTTAGAGGGCGACGACATCATCCATGGTAACATCGGCCCAGACCATCTCATAGGCGGCGAAGGCAACGATCACCTGATTGGCGACGAGGTGATCCAGCCGCCTTTCGGCATGAGCGTCGCGTCGACCATCGCGGTCGACAGCGCCGACATCATGGACGGTGGTCCCGGCGATGATGTCATCGAAGGTGGCGACGGCAACGACACGCTCAACGGCGGCGAAGGCAATGACCGGCTAAGCGGCGGGCCTGGCGATGACCAGCTCGTCGGTGGCCCCGGCGATGATATCGTTCTCGGCGAAGACGGAAACGACGAGCTGTCGGGGAACGGTGGGAGCGATGTCGTCCGCGGCGGCCGTGGCGACGACCGGCTGAAGGGCAGAGGCGGTGATGACGAGCTTTTCGGCGGGCGTGGCGACGACACGCTGATCGGCGGCGAAGGAGACGACACGCTCAACGGCGGTCCCGGCGCCGACAGGTTCGACCTTCTCGGCGACGATACGATCAGCGACTTCGACGTCACCCGCGACAGCCTTCTCCTCGACCAAACACCGTTCGCTCTGGCCGAGGCCGACAGCAACCGGGACGGCGCGATCGACGCGGACGACGACGGCGTTGACGTCGAGGACGGCAACCTGTCCATCATGCTCGCCGGTGCCAGCGTGACGCTCCTGGGGCTCAGCAGCTTGGCCCTTGCCAACGCCTGGCCGCTGGCGGAGGACGACGGCTATGCGACCGACGAGGACACGGCTCTCACCGGTGACGTCCTCGCCAACGATAGCGACGCCGATGGCAACGACCTCGAAGCGGCGCTCATGGAGACCACCAGCAACGGTGCGTTGACCCTCAGCCCGGACGGGACGTTCACCTACGAGCCGAACACCGACTTCGCGGGCACCGATAGCTTCACCTACACGCTCCGAGACCCAGCCGGCGGCACCGACGACGCGCTCGTGACCATCACCGTGGTTGCCGTCAACGACGCGCCGGTGGCCGAAGACGACGCGGCCACGACGGATGAGGACACCGCCGTGGAGATTGACATTCTCGCTAACGACAAGGATGTCGAGCGCGACGCCCAACTCAGCATCACGAGCGACCCGAGCAACGGCACGGCCGAGATTGTCGACGATCGCATCGTCTACACCCCGGCCACCGACTTTAACGGGGCGGATTCTCTGGGTTACACGCTTGACGACGGAGACGTCAGCGCAGCGGCGACCGTTTCGATCACCGTCGCTGCAACCAACGACGGACCGTCTGCCAGCGACGACACCGCCACGATCGAGGAGGACGGCTCAGTCCTGATCGACGTCCTCGCCAACGACAACGACATCGACGGCGATCCACTGGCGATCGAAGCCTTCGAGGCCGAGACGGCAAACGGACGCGTCGAGAGCGATGACGGCGGCCTACGCTATCAGCCGAACGCCGATTTCTTCGGTGATGACAGCTTCACCTACACGGTGAGCGACGGCAACGGCGGCACGGACGAGGCTGCGGTCTCCGTATCCGTCACTGCCGTCAACGACCGCCCGGTTGCCAACGACGATACAGCGACGGTGGAGGAAGGCCGCTCTATCCGTATCGACGTGCTTGCCAACGATAGCGACGCGGACGGCGATGCTCTTTCCGTCGCGCTAACCGAAAGCGCCGATGGTGGCGAGCTTCAGCTCAATGCCGATGGCTCCTTCACGTACACCCCCAACGCGGGCTTTCTCGGCGACGATAGGTTCGAGTACGTGGCGAGCGACGGCATCGGTGGGCCGGGTCGCGCAGCCGTGACGGTCACCGTCACCGAAGCGCAGGACGACAGCGAGCCAGGCAACGGCGGCGGCGCCGGGCCGGACGACCCAGGGAACGACGACAGCCTCGAACTGTCTGGTGGCTCGGACGGCGACAACCTGGTCGGTGCTGCCGGCAACGACTTGATCGACGGTGCCGGCGGCCCGGATCGGCTGGAAGGTCAAGCCGGCAACGATCGCCTGATGGGCGGCGATGGCAGCGATGAGCTGTTCGGCGGCGCCGGCAATGACCGTCTCGGCGGCGGTCGGGGGGCCGACCTCATCCAGGGCGGCTCGGGCGATGATCGGCTCTGGGGCAACGAGGGAGCCGACGTGCTGCGCGGCGGTGCCGGCAACGACGACGTGCAGGGCGGGAAATGGGATGACCGCTGCGAAGGTGGCCGTGGCTTCGATGAGCTGCGCGGCTTCAGCGGCGACGATCGGCTTTTCGGCAATCAGGGTGGCGACGACCTTTACGGCGGCGGTGGCAGCGACCGGCTAGAGGGCGGTGCCTGGCGAGACGGTCTCAGGGGCGGCAGCGGCGACGACCTCTTGCGCGGTGGCGCCGGCGACGACCGGCTCTGGGGCAATCAGGGCGACGACGCGCTCTTCGGCGGTGGTGGAGACGACCGCTTGTCCGGCGGCGCCGGAGCCGATTCGCTGAACGGCGGTGCCGGCGATGATCTTTTGAGTGGTGGCGTCGGCGCCGATGCGTTCATCTACGCGGCTGGCGCGGACGTCGACACGATCACCGACTTCGAAGCTGGAGACGTGCTCAGGCTCCGCGGCTTCGGCGACCTGACCGCACGGGAGGTGGTCGACGCCGCCGAGATCGTTGGTGGCGATACCCTCATCGATCTGGATGGCGGAGGTACCGACCTCGTCCTGCTCGGATACAGCAACCTGGAAGTCGGCGACCTGGTCCTGTGACAGCCGGCGGGACGGCGGACCGTCGCCGTGACGGAGCCCGACTACGCGAGCCGTGGACGGCCCGAAGTTGGGGTTCGGTGCACCGCAGCGGAGACGTCGACGATGGGCTCGTCAGACGCAGTATCCAGCCGCTCGATGAGCTCGAAAGCCAAGGTAGATTCGGGCTCGTCCCAGCTGACGGCCGTCTCGTCCTTGGTCGTGTCGACGTGATCGCAATGCGCGGTGCGATCCGTCCCCGTGCTTGAGACACCGGCTATCCAACCGTCCCCGAGCGTACCCACGATCGAAGAAAGAAGCCCGCTCGGTGGCGGCGTTCCGAGCTTTGCCGAAACGCCGCCCCGAGAGCGTGCCGTTACGCCTCCGTCAGACGAGGTCGAAGCGGTCCGCGTTCATCACCTTGGTCCAGGCCGCGACGAAGTCCTGGACGAACTTCGCCGACGCGTCGGCGCAGCCATAGACCTCCGCGATGGCGCGAAGCTGGGAGTTCGAGCCGAACACAAGGTCGACGCGCGTGCCGGTCCACCTGACGTTACCGCTGGTGCGGTCGCGGCCCTCGAACAGCGTCTCGTCCTCCGACGCGGCCGTCCACGCGGTGCGCATGTCGAGCAGGTTGACGAAGAAGTCGTTGGTGAGCGTCCCGGGACGCGTCGTGAAGACACCGTGCGGCGAGGCCGCGTGGTTGGTGCCGAGCACGCGCAAGCCACCGACGAGCACCGTCATCTCGGGCGCTGTCAAGGTCAGCAGCTGCGCCCGGTCGACCAAGAGTTCCTCCGCCGAGACGCTGTACTCGCCCTTGAGGTAGTTGCGAAAGCCGTCCGCGATCGGCTCGAGCACGGCGAAGGACTCGACGTCGGTCTGCTCCTGCGAGGCGTCCGTGCGGCCGGGCGCGAAGGGCACGACGATGTCGTGTCCAGCGTCTCTCGCCGCTTGCTCGATCGCGGCAGCGCCGCCGAGCACGATGAGGTCCGCGAGCGAGACCTGCTTGCCGCCTGCCTGCGCCGCGTTGAAGGCGGTTTGAACGCGCTCGAGCGTCTCGAGCACCCGCGCCAGCTGGGCGGGCTCGTTGATCTCCCAGTCCTTCTGCGGGGCGAGGCGGATGCGCGCCCCATTGGCGCCGCCACGCTTGTCGGAGCCGCGGAAGGTCGAGGCCGAGGCCCAGGCGGTCGAGACCAGCTCGGCGACGGTCAACCCAGAGGCAAGCACGCGGGCTTTCAGATCCGAGATCTCGGCCGCGCCGATCAGCGGGTGATCGACCGCCGGCACCGGATCCTGCCAGATCAGGTCCTCCGCCGGCACATCCGGACCGAGATAGCGAATTTTGGGGCCCATATCCCGGTGCGTGAGCTTGAACCAGGCCCGCGCAAAGGCGTCGTGGAACTCCTCGGGATTGGCGTGGAAATGGCGCGAGACCTTCTCGTAGGCCGGGTCCTCGCGCATCGAGATGTCGGTGGTCGCCATCATCGTCGGGACACGCTTGGAAGGGTCGGTGGCGTCGGGGGCCATGTCGGCCTCGTCCTGATCCTTCGCCTGCCACTGCCAGGCGCCGGCCGGGCTCTTCACGAGCTCCCACTCGTATTTGAAGAGGAGGTCGAAATAGCTCATGTCCCATTTGGTGGGCGTGGGCGTCCAGGCACCCTCGAGCCCCGAGGTGATCGTGTCCGCCCCGCGGCCCGTCCCGTGGGTGCTGGTCCAGCCGAAGCCCATCTCGTGGATCGGCGCGGCCTCGGGCTCGGGGCCGACATGGGAGGCATCGCCCGCGCCGTGACACTTGCCGAAGGTGTGCCCGCCCGCCACCAGCGCGACTGTCTCGTAGTCGTTCATCGCCATGCGCGCGAAGGTCTCGCCGATGTCGTGGGCCGCGGCGAGGGGGTCTGGCCGGCCGTCCGGGCCCTCCGGAGTG
>CAYUKE010000067.1:0-11838 GCA_964445185.1 uncultured Geminicoccaceae bacterium | reverse complement strand
TATTTCGGCTATTCCTTCAACTCGGTTGATCCGGAGGAACTGGCGGATGCCGAGAAGCTGCTGCTCGACGTCAAGCCGCATCTCTTCGCGATCACCTCGGATTACCAGCCGGCGATGCGCTCGGGCGATGCGTGGATGACGATCTGCTGGACAGGCGACGGCAAGCAGCTGAACTCCGACATGCCCGAGATCGTCTACGTGCTCGGCCGCGAGGGCGGCGAGCTCTGGTCGGACTACTACGCGATCCCGAAGGACGCGCCGCACCGCGAGGCCGCCTATGCGCTCATCAACTTCATGCTCGATCCCGCGGTCAACTCCAAGGAGGTCATGGCCCATGGCTACCCGGTGGCCGACAGCCGGACGAACGCTCTCCTGCCGGAGGAGATCCTGAACGATCCGATCCTCTACCCCGCGCAGGATCTGCTCGACGCGCTGGAGTTCGGTGCCGCCGCCACGCTGACGGACCCGAACCGCGCCGAGCTGCTGGCACGCTTCAAGTCGGCCTGACGGCGCGGGGGCGGGGAGAGCATGACGCGAGCGGCCCGGACCCGGCTACTCCTCGCCCCCTGCGCGGGCTGGTTCCTGCTGATGCTGGTGCTGCCGCTCTGCGTCGTCTTCGTCTTCAGCTTCGGCGAGCGCGGGGCGGCGGGCGGCTACGAGCCCGCGCTCACCCTCGCGCAATACGCCAATCTGCCGGCGCGATGGACCGCGTTCCAGAACACGCTCGTGCTCGCGCCCCTGGGGACCCTGGCGGCGCTCCTCATCGCCTACCCGCTGGCCTATCAGCTCGCGGTGCACACGAGCCCGCGCTGGCGAACGATCCTGCTGGTTCTCGTGATCGTGCCGTTCTGGACCTCGATCCTGATCCGCAGCTATGCGTGGATCTACATCCTCGGCGGGCGGGGCATCCCGCAGATTCTCGAGAGCCTCGGCCTCGGCGACGTGCAGCTCATCTACACGCCGTTCGCGGTGCTGGTGGGGATCGTCTACGGCTACCTGCCGCTGATGGTGTTCCCGATCTATGTCAGCCTCGAGCGCCTCGACAAGCGGCTGCTCGAGGCGTCGTCCGATCTCGGCGCACGGCCGCTGGCCACCTTCGTCCAGGTGACATTGCCGTTGTCGATCCCGGGCGTCGCGACCGGCTGCATGCTCGTCTTCATCCTGCTGATGGGCGAGTTCCTGATCCCGCTGCTGCTCGGCGGCGGCAAGGTCTTCTTCGTCGGCAACGCGCTCGTGGACCTCTTCCTGCAATCGCGCAACTGGGCCTACGGCTCGGCGGTCGCGGTCACGCTGATCGGCGTGATGCTGGTTACCGTCACGCTCTACATGCGTCTGATCTCGCGGCTCGGCCGGCAGCGGGCCGACGCGCCGCTGATGTGAGGGGAACCATGCGGATCTACGCCGTCTGCGTCTACGTCTTCCTCTATGCGCCGATTGCGATCATCGCGCTTTTCAGCTTCAGCGCGGGGCGACATGCGAGCCAGTTCGACGGGTTCTCGACCAAGTGGTACGGGCGCGCGCTCTCCAATCCCTTCGTGATGGACGCGCTGGAGACCAGCCTTGTCGTCGCCTTCGTCTCGGCGAGCTTCGCGGCCGTCTTCGGCACCATGGCGGCCGTCGCGCTGCAGAGCGTGCGCGGCGTGACGCGCGCGGTGTTCGACGGACTGATCTACATCGCGGTGATGATCCCCGGGATCGTGATCGGGATCGCAACCCTGATCGCGCTGGTGACGCTCTTCGACCAGGTGAACCCGTGGCTCGCAGCGCTCTGGCCCGAGGATCCGCCGCAGCTCGCCATGGGTATGGGCTCGCTGATCGCGGCACACACCATGTTCACGATGGCGCTCGTCATCATCATCGTCCGGGCCCGGCTCGGCAGCCTCGAGCAGGAGCTGTCGGAGGCATCGGCGGATCTCTACGCCACCCCGCTCGGGACCTTTCGACAGGTGACGCTGCCGTTGATCGCGCCCGCGATCCTCGCGGGGTTCCTGCTCGCCTTTACCTTCAGCTTCGACGATTTCATCATCGCGTTCTTCGTGGCCGGGTCGGACACCACGCTGCCGATCTACATCTTTTCCTCGATCCGCCGGGGGATCACGCCCGAGATCAACGCGATCGGAACCATGGTGATGCTGGCCTCGCTCGCTCTGCTGGTCGCAGCGCAGCTGATCTTGCGCCGGAACGACCGCAGATAGCGCGCCAGAGAGCCGCACAACGGGGGGAGATACCATGCTGCTGGACAACAGAGTTGCGTTCGTCACGGGCGCGGGCTCCGGCATCGGCGCTGCGGGCGCGCGGGCCATGGCGCGGGAGGGGGCGACGGTCGTGGTCACCGATCTCGACGCCGACGCGGCCGCCGCGGTCGCGGACGCCATCGCCGGGGAGGGGCACCGAGCCGTCCCGATGGGCGTCGACGTGCGCGACGACGCGGTCCTCGAAGGTGCGATCGCGTCGACCGTCGAGCGTCACGGGCGTCTCGACGTGCTCCACAGCCATGCCGGGATCCAGATCGAGGGCGGGCTGGAGCAGGTGGCGGCCGCAGACATGGACGCATCATGGGCGCTGAACGTCCGGGCGCACTTCGTCGCGGCGAGGGCAGTGGTCCCGCAGATGCGCGCGCAGGGCGGCGGCAGCGTCATCATCACCTCGTCAAATTCGGGCGTGCAGCACGACCGCGGGATGATCGCCTATTGCACCACCAAGCACGCGGTCCTCGCCATGACCAGGCAGATGGCCGCCGACTATGCCCGCGAAAACATCCGCTTCAACGCGCTTTGCCCGGGCTTCATCGATACTCCCTTCAACAAGGGCTTCGAGCTTCAGATGGGCGGGCGCGACCGGCTGGAGGCTTATGTCGCCGAAGAGATCCCCATGGGTCGCTGGGGGACGGTGGAGGAGATCGCCGATGGCATCGTCTTCCTCGCCTCCGACAGGTCTTCCTTCATGACCGGGACGGCCTTTGTCATCGATGGCGGCGAGTGCATCTAACCCTCGCGGCCCGATCGAGGCGACTTGATGGGCCAGGGCCGGCCGGCAGTCCGACCCCGTACACGGCGGTTATAGCAGAGCCCACGCGTGTAGAAGGCCGTATCGGTTCGCTGCAAAAAGTTTGCCGCGCATTGAGATCGGAACCGCGCCGCTCTGAGGGTTTTCGCCGCACCTGCACAAGGCCGCAACGTCAGCGAAGCCCGTCGACCGCAGTGCCGACCTTCCGGCCATTGGGTCACATCGTCCCAACGGCGCTGAATGTCCCGGATCTGCCTTGAAGCTTGGCGGCGATGCTGCGGCGTAGCCGAAGACTGAGGCCATTCCGTCCGTCCGCGAGGATGGAGCCGGCTCATTTGATGGATGGCGTGAGGAACGGGGCCGATGCCGGAGCGCGCTGGCGTGGGGTCGGATCGGCGCCGACGCACTTCCTCGGCGGGACGGTTGGCGACCCGTTGCGACGGCGGCGATCACGGGATCGAGCGGCCGAGCCGTTTCAGACGTAATCGTTTCTTCGCGGTCCCGTCACCATCGTGTCGCGCCGTTCTGACACTCGCGCACTGGCGTTAAGTTGTAATAAAATGCGACGGCACGATGGTCACGATCGAAGATCTGATGGTGCGATATCCCAACGGGGTGACCGCGCTCAAGAAGACCACCCTCTCGGTCGCGCCGGGCAGCTTCACCGTGCTGCTGGGGCCATCCGGCGCTGGGAAATCCAGCCTACTGCGATCGCTCAACGGACTGGTGCGACCGACCTCCGGCGACGTGCGGAAATCCGACGGCGGGTCGATCTTCGCCTCGACCGCGACGCTCCGCAGCCATCGCCGCGAGACCGGCATGGTGTTCCAGCAGCACCACCTCATCGGGCGTCTTTCTGCGCTCAGCAACGTGCTGATGGGTCGGCTGTCTCGCTATCCCGGCTGGCGCGCGTTGGCGCCCCTGCCGCGCCGCGATCGCGAGGCGGCGCTCGGATGTCTCGACCGGGTAGGCCTTCTGGAGAAGGCGCTCGTGCGGGCGGACAACCTCTCAGGCGGGCAGCAGCAACGCGTCGGCGTCGCCCGCGCCATGGTGCAGGAGCCGAGCTTGATCTTGGCGGACGAGCCGGTCGCCAGCCTCGATCCCGCCGCGGCCGACCGCGTGCTCGGCGACCTCAAGCGCATCTGCGCCGAGGACGGGATCACCGCGATCGTCAGTCTTCACCAGGTCGACTATGCCCGCCGCTACGCCGACGAGATCGTGGCGCTTTCGGCAGGTGAAATCGTGTTCCGCGGCGACGCCTCCGCCCTCGGCGACGAGGCGCTGCATCGGATCTACGGGCGCACCGGGGCGGCCCTCGCCCCGGCCGCCGCCTGACGTCTCGACCCTCCCCAGCCCCGCTCAGAAGGACCTTCGCCATGTCGATGACCCGCCGTTCCCTCCTCGCCGCGTCCCTCGCCGCCGGCTTCGCGACCGGCGCGCTTGCGCAGGATGCCAACCCGGACATGCTGCGCGTCGCGCTGCTGCCGGACGAGAACGCCGCCACGATCATCCAGAACGCCGAGCCGCTGCGCGACTACCTCGCCGAGCGCCTAGGCAAGGAGATCGAGATCGTCGTCACCACCGACTACTCCTCGATGATCGAGGCGATGCGCTTCGGCCGCGTCGAGATCGGCTACTTCGGTCCGCTCTCCTATGTTCTCGCCAAGTCGCGCGCGCCCGAGATCGAGCCCTTCGCGATCGGCGTCGCCAACGGCTCGCCCACCTATCGCTCGATCCTGATCGCGACCGCGGGCGGCCCCGTGGCCAGTTTCGCGGACGTCGCCGGCAAGCCCTTCGCCTTCGGCGACCAGGCCTCGACCTCCTCGCATCTCGCGCCGCGCACCGTTCTCGCCAAGGCGGGCCTCGAGGCCGAGCAGGACTACGAGCCGGTGTATCTGGGCAAGCACGACGCCGTCGCCCGCTCGGTCGCCGCCGGCCAGGTCCCCGCCGGCGGCCTCTCCGAGGAGATCTTCAAGGTGCTGTCGGAGGACGGCCGCATCGAGACCGACAAGCTCGTCGTCCTCGGCTATTCGGATCCGCTGCCGAACTATCCGCTGACCATGCAGGGCTATCTCGAGCCGGAGCTCAAGGAGAGCATCGCGAGCGCCTTCCTCGAGCTCGACGATCCCGAGATCCTCGCGCTGTTCCGGGTCGACAGCCTCGCGCCCGCCACGGACGCCGACTACGACGTGCTCCGCGACATGGCGACCGTGCTCGGCCTCGACCTCGCGAAAAACTGAGCCATGGCGGTCGAGGCAGAACCGATGCAGGCGAAGCCGGTCGAGGCCGGCTTCGACGCCATCCTCGCCGCAGAGCGGCAGGCGTCGCGTCGCGTCCAGGCGCTCGTCGCGCTGGTGGTCGTCGCCTGCCTCGCCGCCCTCTGGATCACCGGGTTCTTCGATGCGGGTCGCCTCCTCGAGGGGGGGCCCGCGCTCGGACAGCTCTTCAGCGAGATGGTGCCGCCGGACTTCAGCCGCTGGGAACGCTGGCTGCGCCCGCTTCTCGACACGCTCGCCATGTCGATCGCGGGCACGGCGCTCGCGGTCGTCATTTCCCTGCCGCTGGCCTTTCTGGCAGCGAACAACACCACGCCGAACCAGGCAGTCTACCAGATCGCGCGGCTGATCCTTTCCGCGCTGCGCGCCGTTCCGGAGCTGATCATGGGCGTGCTCTTTGTGGCGGCCGTGGGCTTCGGGGCCCTGCCGGGCGTGCTGGCGCTGGCGATCCACTCGGTCGGCATGGTCGGCAAGTTCTTCGCCGAGGCGATCGAGCATGTGGATCCAAAGCCTGTCGAAGCGGCGCGGGCCGCCGGCTGCGGGCCCTTCGTGACGATCCTCCACGCCGTGCTGCCGCAGGTGGCGCCGCAGCTCGCCGACGTCACGATCTATCGGTGGGAGTATCACTTCCGCGCTTCGACCGTGCTCGGCATCGTGGGGGCCGGCGGCATCGGGCTCGAGCTCATGGCGGCGCTCCGCCTGCTGCAGTACCAGCAGGTCTCTGCGATCCTCATAGCGATCCTGCTGTGCGTCGTCGTGGTTGACACGCTGGGCGCGCTCCTGCGCAAGGCACTCAAGTGAAGGTCGTCGCGACCAATCCCATATTCTCCGAGACGCGGGCGATCTTCCCCGACGCCGCCACAGTGATCGCCCCGGAAGGCCCAGAACCGCTGTCGGGGGCGGCGCTCGCGGCGGAATTGCGCGACGCCGACGCGATGATGGCCTTCATGACCGACCGCGTGGACGCAGCTCTTCTCTCCGGCGCCCCTCGGCTTCGGGTCATCGGCGCCGCGCTCAAGGGCCATGACAACATCGACGTCGCCGCCGCCGCCAAAGCCGGCGTCTGCGTGACGATCGTGCCGGATCTTCTGACGGTTCCCACGGCCGAACTCGCCATCGGCCTTATCCTCGCGCTCGGGCGGCAGATCCTCCCCGCCGACGCCAGCGTTAGATCCGGCTTCAACGGCTGGCGCGCGCGCTTCTACGGCGTCGGTCTCGCCGGCGCGACGGTCGGGATCGTCGGCTTCGGCGCGGTCGGACGGGCGATCGCGGCGCGGCTCTCGGGCTTCGACGCGCGGGTGCTGGCCGTCGATCCCGCCGGGGTCGACGGCCCGGGCGTCGAACCCGCCGCCTTCGAGGACCTCCTCGCCCGTGCCGACGTCGTCGTGCTCGCCACCCCGCTGACGGCGGCGACGCGAGGTCTGATCGGCGCCGCGGCGCTGGCGGCGATGAAGCCCGGCGCCCTGCTGATCAATCCGGCCCGCGGATCGGTCGTCGACGAGGCGGCCGTGGCCGACGCGCTGGAGAGCGGCCGCTTGGGGGGCTACGCCGCGGACGTCCACCCCTGCGAGGATCTTTCGCTCTCGGACGCTCCGACCGGGATAGAGCCCCGGCTCCTCGCCGACGGGGTCAGAACGGTCCTGACGCCGCACATCGGCTCGGCGGTCCTGGCCGCGCGCCGCGCGATCGAACGCTCGGCAGCCGAGAACATCCTCGCGGCGCTCGACGGCAGGCGCCCTCCGGACGCCGTCGATCGACCGGATCCCGTTCGGTGACGCGGGCGGGATCGCGGCACCGCTGGTCCGCCGCCGGCGCGGCTAAGGGCCTGGCCGGTCCTTGGCGTCCGGGACGCCACGTTCGTCGTCGAGCCGCCCCCGACCGCATCGGTCGTCCGAGCGAGACGCGGCGCAGGCGCTCGTCGGGAGCGTCACAAATCTGAGCGCATTCGCTGGCAAACCACGCTCGAACACGGAGGGGCGCGCCGAATGCCGACGGTCGACGTCGTGGAAATTCTGGACGACGGCTCGATCCTGGCGGATGCGACCCGTCTCAGGCCGGACGGGTGGACCCGCATCCCTTGCACGCGCGGCGCGCGCGGGCGGCGCGTCTCCGCGACCGAGGCGTTCGCGGCGATGGCCGGCGCTCCCGCGCTCAAGCGCCTCGTGGTCGGCGTGATCGGGCCGCGGGACGCCGCCGACGCCCAGCGCCTCGCGGCGGAGGCGGTCGGGGAGGGGCTCGGCGCGGCGGGCGTGACCCTGATCTGCGGCGGCATGTCCGGCGTGATGGAGGCGGTCTGCAAGGGCTTCGCCCGGGCCGGCGGCACACCGATCGGCATCCTGCCCGGGATTTCGCCTGCGGAGGCCAACCCCTATGTTGGCGTGCCGCTTCCCACCGGGTTGAGCGAGGGACGCAACGCGGTCATCGCCCGGGCCGCCCGGGCGCTGATCGCCATCGGCGCCTCCCACGGCACGCTGAGCGAGGTCGCCTTCGGTCTGCATTTCGGCACGACGGTCATCGGTCTGGCCGACGCGCCCCGCGTCGAGGGCGTCGTCCACGTCGCACGCCCGGGGGACGCCGTCGAGGCGGCGCTCCGCGCGCTGCTGGCGACGGCGCCGGTGCTGGACGACGCCGAGGGGGCGGGCGCCGCGCGTCCGGGTCCCGCGTGACGCCGGAGATCGCCCTGGTCGACGTGAGCAAGCGCTTCGGCGAGACCGGGGCCGTGGAGGGCGTGTCGCTGGCGCTGCACGCAGGCGAATTCGTGGCGCTCCTCGGCCCCTCCGGCTGCGGCAAGTCGACGACGCTGCGGATGCTCGCCGGTCTCGAACAGCCGAGCGCGGGTCGCATCCTGATGCGCGGGCGCGACGTCACCGAGGCAACGGCCGCGGCCCGCAACGTCGCGCTCATGTTCCAGTCCTACGCGCTCTATCCGCATCTGACGGTGCGCCAGAACATCGCCGCGCCGCTCCGCATCCGCGGGCTCTCGCCGCTCGGCCGCCTGCCGGGGGCGGCGCTGGCGAGCGGCCGGGTGCGGCGCGTCTCCAAGGAGATCGATGGAAAGGTCCGGCGCATCGCCGAGCGGCTGCGGATCGGCGCGCTGCTCGACCGCCGCCCGGGGCAGCTCTCCGGCGGCCAGCAGCAGCGCGTCGCGCTCGCCCGCGCGCTGGTGCGCGAGCCCACGGCGTTCCTGCTCGACGAGCCGCTGTCGAACCTCGACACACAGCTCCGCGCCGAGGCGCGGGCGGAGATCAAGGCCCTGCACCGGAGCGAGGGGCGGCCGTTCCTCCTCGTGACGCACGACCAGTCGGATGCGCTCTCGATGGCGGACCGGGTCGCGGTGATGATCGAGGGCCGCATCGTCCAGCTCGGCGCACCGGATGAGATCTTCGCCGCTCCCGCGACGATCGCCGTCGCCGCCTTCATCGGCCACCACCGCATGAACATCCTGCCCCGGGGCGCGGCGGCGGCGCTGCATCCGGCCGGCGGCGCACTGGACCTGGGCGTTCGCCCGCAGGACCTCGCGCCAGACCCGTCGGGGCCGCTGGAGGCCGTCGTGGAGACGCTGGATTTCCACGGCGAGGAGACGACGGTCCGGCTTCGCCACGCCTCCGGCCTGGCGCTGCTCGCCGTTCTGCCCGGCGGCGCGGCCCGCCCGGCCGAGGGCGAGACCCTGCGCCTGTCGGCCGACGTCGGAAAGCTCCACGGCTTCGACGCCCGCGGGCGGCGCGCAGAGGTCGCGGCCTGATGCGCGGCGCGTTGATCACGCTCGCGCTGGTCGGCCCGGCGGCGCTGGCCGTGCTCCTCTTCATCTTCATTCCGGTCGCGGTCGTCTTCGTCCTCGCCTTCACCGACTACCAGGTCGGCGCCGCCTCGGCGAACTGGGTCGGGACCGGCAACTTCGAGGTCCTGTTCGGCTCCCGGCTCGGCCGCAACGCGCTGATCAACACGCTGGTCTACGCAGGGATCGTCATTCCTGCTTCCGTCGGGCTCGGCCTGCTGGTCGCGCTCGGCCTGCATGGGCTGAGCGAGCACCTGCCGCGCCTCGCGGCCGCGCTTCGCGCCGTCTACTTCCTCCCCGTCGCAGCGACCCTCGTGGCCATGGCGGTGTCCTGGCAGATGCTGCTGCACCCCTCGCTCGGCCTGATAAACGGCTGGGCCTCCGCCCTCGGTCTCGAGCCTCGGCTCTGGCTGACCGATCGCGGGCTGGTGCTTTACACGCTGGCGGCGATCGGCGTCTGGCAGAGCGTCGGCTACAACATGGTGCTCTTCCTCGCCGGCCTCTCGGCGATCCCCCGCACGCTTTACGACGCGGTCAAGGTCGACGGCGCCGAGGACGGCTGGACGCGGTTCTGGATGGTGACCTGGCCGATGCTGGGCCCCACGACGCTTTTCGTGCTGATCGTGACCGCCGCCAACGCCTTCCGCGTGTTCGAGACCGTGGCGACCATGACCGGCGGCGGCCCCGCCTTCGCCTCGGACACGATCGTCTATGCGCTCTATCGGGAGGGCTTCGTCTACTTCAAGGCGGGCTACGCGAGCGCCATCACGGTGGTCTTCTTCCTCGCGCTCCTCGCGCTCACCGCGCTGCAGATCGCGGTGATCGAGCGGCGGGTGCACTACCGATGAGGCCGCTCGCGATGCTCTCGCTCGGCCTCCTCGCCCTCGGCGCCGCGGCGGTGCTGCTGCCCTTCGCCTGGATGGCGTCGGTTTCGCTCAAGCCGCATGCCGAGATCTTCACGACCGACGTGTCGCTCTGGCCCGCGGCGCCGACGCTCGCGAACTACCGCGCCGCGCTGACCGAGACGGAGATCCCGCGCTACCTCCTGAACGGCGTGGTGGTGACCGGCGCGATCCTGGCGCTGCAGCTGCTGATCACCGTGCCCTGCGCCTACGCCTTGGCGCATCGGCGGTTTCCAGGGCGCGCGCTGCTGTTCGGCGCCGTGGTCGCGGCGCTGCTGGTGCCGTTTCACGTCACCGCCGTCCCGATCTTCCTCGGCCTCGCCTGGGCGAAGCTGCTGAACACCTACACGGCGCTGGTGCTGCCCTTCATCGCCACCGCCTTCGGGCTGTTCCTGCTGCGCCAAGCGTTCGCGCGGATCCCGGCGGAACTGATCGACGCCGCGCGCGTCGACGGCATGAGCGAGATGGGCATCGCCTGGCGGGTCGCCTTCCCGCTCGGTCTGCCGACGGTGATCGCCTTCTCGATCTTCTCGGTGACAGCGCACTGGAACGACCTGTTCTGGCCGCTGATCGTCACCACCGATCCCGCCCTCGCCACGCCGCCGCGCGGCATCCTCTTCTTCCGCGACGAGGAGAGCGGCGACGACGTCGGCCCGCTGATGGCCGGCGCGACCCTGATCACGGCGCCCCTGATCTTCGGGTTCCTGCTGGCGCAGAAGCGCTTCACGCAGGGCCTCGCCGAAACCGGTCTCAAGAGATGAGGCCCGAGCAGCAACGACAGGCCGAACGGTCGCGTCCCCCCTTCCAATGCAGTCTCCGAGGAACGAGATGAAGCACCTGATCCTGACCGCCGGTCTCGCGCTCGCCGCCGGCGCCGCCGCCGCCGAAACCGAGATCCGCGTCCACTACGCCATCCCCACCATCTGGGCCGAGACCCAGGAGAAGCTGGCCGAGGCCTTCATGGCCGCCAATCCCGACGTCACGGTCGTCCTCGACGGGCCGGCCGAGGGCTACGCCGAGGGCGTGCAGCGCCTGCTGCGCGAGGCCGTCGCCGGCACGGCGCCCGACGTCGCCTATGTGGGCCTCAACCGTTGGCGCATCCTCGAGGATCGCGGCCTTACCCAGCCGCTCGACCCCTTCCTGCCGGCCGATCCGATGGCCGCCGGCTACACCCCGGCGCTGCTGTCGCTGGGCGAGTTCGAAGGCGTTCAGCACGCGCTCGGCACCTCGGCGTCGACGATGGTCATGTACGTCAATCCCGACCTGGTCCAGCAGGCCGGCGGGTCGATGGAGGACTTCCCGACCGACTTCGACGGCATCATCGAGCTCGCCGCGAAGATCGACGCGCTCGGCGACAACATCGAGGGCGTCTGGATTGACCGCCATGACTGGCGCTTCCAGTCGCTGCTCGGCGCCCATGGCGGCCGTCCCATGACGGCGGACGAGAGCGACATCACCTTCGACCAGCCGCCCGGCCTCGCCGCCGCCGCGCTCTACCAGCGCTTCGTCTCCGAGGGCGGCATGTCTTCGATGAGCCAGAACGACGCCCGCCAGGCCTTCCCGGCCGGCACGCTCGGCATCTTCTTCGAATCCTCGTCCTTGCTGACCCGCTTCGAGGAGGGCGCGGCCGGTAACTTCGACGTGACCGTCCTCGGCACGCCGGTCGTCGCGGAGGAGAACGTCTACTTCCCGACCGGCGGCTCGGCGATCGTGATGCTGACCGACGATCCCGAGACGCAGGCGGCAGCGTGGGACTACATCGCCTTCGTCACCGGGCCTGACGGCCAGAAGATCATCGTCGAGAACACCGGCTACGCGCCGGCGAACAAGATCGTTCTCGATGACGACGCCTATCTCGGCGCCTACTACGCGGCCAACC
>CAYUKE010000066.1:0-11906 GCA_964445185.1 uncultured Geminicoccaceae bacterium | reverse complement strand
GCGGAAAACTCTAGCACCGGATGGCCCAGTTCGCCGGGGACAGAGCAGCGGGTGGGCGGTGAGCGCCGCCGTGGAGCCCTCACGAGGCTCAGGCGGCGGCGCGGTGGTGACGCGTTTCATTGGCGTTCGATAGCTGAGGCCGGAGCGCGGTAGTTGGCTGGTGTGGTCGTGCCGTCAGGCGGCGATCTCGTCGCGGGCTTGCCGCTCAACGCGAGGCGCCAACCTTCCCATTTGGCTGAGGAGCGCTAGCAGCGTGGACGCGGGCTGCATCCGCATCACTGTGTCCAGCGAAACGCCGACAGCCATCCGCGTGGAGCTCACTGGCGCACTGGGCACCAACCCTGGGGCGCTTGCTGTCGATGGCCAGCGGACCACGCCGTGTTGCCAGCGCGCGGTTCGCGTTTGCCATGGACGGCCATGACGAGGCGGCTTTTCTCTCGCGCGGCTGGGCTCTCGCCAGAGCCGCCACGACGCGGAAGCCATCAAGGCAGTTGCCGACCGCGCAGATGTTCAGGTTGCGCCACGGCGTAGGACGTGTGACGTGGCGGGACGCGCTTCCATGCCGCACTCGGCGCGCGTAAGTCCACGTGACATTCGCGCGATGCGATGCCACGTTTGTTGCATCGCATCATCGACTGACGATCCAAATCAAAAAAGCGAGTCCGCGAGCCGGCGGCTGAGGTGGTTCCCGCTCGAATGCTTGGAGGCTTCCATGTTCGAGACGGCAGATACGCTTATCTTTGTTTACGACGACGAAAAGAAGCGCGAACAGCGCGCACTCGACGCACTTTACGAAATCGGCAAGCTGCTCGCGGGCGGCGGTGCCGTCGACAGGATTGTGCCGCCGGCGCTGCGGGTTCTGGCCTCATTCACCGGACTCCAGCAAGGCTGTGTGGCCGGTCCCGCGGCCGCCCGCAGCGATGGCGATGGCACGACGTTCCGCCCGCGGGTCGTCGCTGCGGCCGATCGCTCGGTGACGGACACGGTCGCGGCAGCCATCGCGCCTGTTCTGGGCGGCGTCCTGCGGACCGGCGTCGCCGGCATGGTCAAGGATGTCGTCGCGGAATTGGGCACGGACGCAGTGCCGGCGGCCCCGCCGGCCGACACGGCGGTGGCGTTCATCGCCACGCCTATTCGCGCCGCCGACGGCAGCGGGCGGACCGTCGGCGCCCTTGCCGCCTACCGGCTCTATCAGCGCGCGCGGCCGCCCATGCTGGGCGGCGACCTCCGCTTGCTGGCGATGGTGGCGGGGCTGATGGCGCCGTTGCTGCGCCCGCCGGAAGCGACCGCCGAGGCGCCCGCGCCAACGTCCCCAGGTCGGCCGCGGGCCAAGGCTCTTGATGATCTGCGCATCATCGGCCGTAGTCCGGAGATCGAGGCCGTGCTGCAGCGGATTGCGAAGGTGGCGCCGACGCGAGCGACCGTGCTGCTCCGCGGCGAAAGTGGCACGGGCAAGGAGCTCTTCGCCACCGCCGTTCATCGGCTCAGCGGCCGCAGCGACAAGCCGCTGGTCAAGCTCAACTGCGCCGCCCTGAGCGAGAATCTCCTCGAATCCGAGCTTTTCGGCCATGAGAAGGGCGCGTTCACGGGCGCGATCGAGCGCAAGAAAGGGCGCTTCGAGCTGGCTCACGGCGGCACACTCTTCCTCGACGAGATCGGCGACATCTCACCGGCCTTCCAGGTCAAGCTCTTGCGCGCGCTGCAGGAGGGCGAGTTCGAGCGGGTCGGCGGCAGCCAGACCATCCGCGTCGACGTTCGTCTCGTCACCGCCACCAATCGCGATCTGGAGGCTGCCGTCGTCAGGGGCGAGTTTCGCGCCGACCTCTACTTCCGCATCTGCGTGGTGCCGGTCACCCTTCCGCCCCTGCGCGAGCGTCGCGGCGACATACCCCCTCTCGCCCAGACCTTCCTCGACCGCTTCAACGACGAGAACGGCGCGCGCCTCAGGTTCAGCGCAAGCGCGTTGGACCGGCTCAGTGCCTGCGCCTTTCCAGGCAACATCCGCGAGCTGGAGAACTGCGTGAACCGGGTGGCGACGCTGGCGCCCGGTCCGGTCATCGACGTCGCCGACCTCACCTGCGTCGCCGACGATTGCCTCTCGCCACGTCTCCAGTCGCGCGCGCCTGAAGCCCCGGCGGCAGCGGCGCCCGCACCTGTCGAACCGGACGGGCCCGCGACGCGCTCGCGGCAGGAGCTGATCGACGCGATGGAGAAGTCGGGCTGGGTGCAGGCGAAGGCTGCGCGGTTGCTGGGAATGACCTCGCGGCAGATCGGCTACGCGCTCAAGAAGCACGGTATCGACGTCGTCAAGTTCTGACCGATGTCGCGGTCGCGACCCGATGTCGGGGATTGGACAGGCGCTCCTGGCAAGGATAATCCGTGTTCTCTTTTGATTTCAGTAAGTTGGTCTTTGGCACGACGCTTGCTGCTCGCGCATTGGACACCAGCGAACTGGATCGCCGATGCGCGCCAACATCATCCGTCTCGACGATCTCCAGGTGCGCTCGGGCCAACGCCGGCCACGCCCGGCAACGGGCGGCGGCGGCGCTGCCAACCGGGCAGATGAGCTGCCCGAAGCGACGCGGGCACGGATCCGCGACCACCCGTGCTACTCCGAAGAGGCGCACCACCATTTCGCACGGATGCACGTTGCGGTCGCGCCGGCCTGCAACATCCAATGCAACTACTGCAATCGCCGCTACGACTGCGCCAACGAGAGCCGACCCGGCGTCGTCTCGGAGCGGCTGACGCCAGAGGAAGCCGCCCGGCAAGTGCTGGCCGTGGGATGCCTGGTGCCGGAGCTATCGGTCCTCGGCAGCGCCGGGCCGGGCGATGGCGCGTACGACTGGGCGCGGACCAAGGCAACGTTCGAGTTGGTCAGGCGACAGATCCCGGATCTCAAGCTTTGCTTGTCCACCAACGGGCTGGCCCTGCCGGAGCACGTCGACGAGCTGGCGGCGATGAACGTCGCGCACGTCACCGTGACCATCAACATGATCGACCCGCACGTGGGCGAGGCGATCTATCCGTGGATATTCTGGCAGCACCGCCGCCGATATGGCCTTGAGGCGGCGCGCATCCTGCACGAGCGACAGATGGAGAGCCTCGACCGACTGCGCGAGCGCGACATCCTGATCAAGGTCAACTCGGTGCTCATCCCCGGCGTCAATGACGACCACCTGGTCGACGTCAACGCCGCGGTGAAAGAGCGGGGCGCCTTCCTCCACAACATCATGCCGCTGATCTCCGCGCCCGAACACGGCACCGTCTTCGGCCTCGAGGGGCGGCGCGGGCCGACGCCGATGGAGCTGCAGGCTGTGCAGGATCGCTGCGGTGGCGGCGCACGGCTGATGCGGCACTGCCGTCAGTGCCGTGCCGACGCCATCGGCATGCTCGGCGAGGACCGCTGTCAGTCCTTCACCCGCGATCGGCTGTCGGCTGATCCGGTCTACGACCCGACCGAGCGCGACGCCTACCGTGCCTGGGTCGACGCCGAGCGGGCAGACCGGCAGGAAGCGGTCGTGCAGGCGGCAGCCGACGCGGCGGCCATTCCCGCGCCCCCGCTCTTGGTCGCCGTCTGCACCAAGGGCGGCGGGCGCATCAACCTGCACTTCGGCAAGGCCCGGGAATTCCAAATCTACGAGGTCGACGCCCGAGGCGTGCGTCTCGTCGGGCATCGGCGGGCCGACAACTACTGCCTCGGCGGACGCGGCGATCCGGACCGGCTCGAGCGGGCGATCGAGGCGCTTGCCGGCGTCCCCGTCCTGCTTTGCCAACGCATCGGCAACCGCCCACGCGAGGCGCTCGCGGCTGCCGGCATTGAGGTCATCGAGGACCACGCCGAAGCCTACATCGAGACCGCCGTGGCCGCCGTCTATAGCCGTGCCGCCGCCGCGCCCACGTCGGCGCGCGCCTAGAGCTATCCCAGTAAGGAGAAGAGTTGTGGCCTACAAAATCATCACTGCGCAATGCACCGTCTGCGGCGCCTGTGAGTTCGAGTGCCCGAACGCGGCGATCAGCCTCAAGCGCGGCACTTACGTCATCAACCCGGACCTCTGCAACGAGTGCGAGGGCCATTTCGACAAGCCGCAGTGCAACGAGGTTTGCCCCGTACCCCACACCTGCGTCCCGGCTGACGTCAAGCGCGCCGGCGCCCGTGCCTGAGCCGCGGCCGATCGAGATCTACGCGCCGCCGCTGTTCGCGGCCGGCAGCCGGGTGCGGTCAACGCGGCAGGTCAAGAACGACGGGACGGTGCCTGGCAGCGAGATCGGCGCCGTCATCGTCGTCAAAGGTGAGGTCGGCTACGTGCGAGACGTCGGCGTTTTCCTGCAGCAGTACTATATCTACGCCGTCGAGTTTCTCGAGCGGCAAGCGATCGTCGGTATGCGCGGCTACGAGCTGCAGTCCGACGGCGACGCGGAGGCTCGGCCATGAAGGTTACCGTTCGCGCCGGCGCCGGTGGCTTCGAGGTCTACGTGCCTAAGAAGGACCTGGAAGAGCGGGTGGTTGCGACCGAGAAGCCCGAGCTCTGGGGCGGCTGGGCGAGGCTCGCCAATGGCTGGGTCTTGGGGCTGCCGGCGATGGACCAGCCCCCGCGGCTGCCGATCACCGTTGAGGCACGTCGGCTGTCAGCCGAGCAATGAACGTTGCGGCCGAGCTCGATGCGGGCCTCCTCGGTATCGAGTCCGGCCGCATCGTGCCTTATCTCGGCCCCGGTGTGGCGGCCCTGAGCGGGACGGCCGTGCCGGCCTCGCCGGCAGCGCTCGCCGCCCTGATCGAGGCCAAGGTGCGCGTCCCGCGGCGCGCGAGCGGCAACCTCTGGGCCGTGGCGCAGTTCGTCGAGACGCGCCGCCACCGGCAGACTGTCGCGCGCCTCGTCCAACAGGCCTTCGCCACACCCAGCGGTGGCAACCCGATCCACGACTGGCTCGCCGCCGTCCGCCCGCCGCTCGTGGTCGACGCTTGGTACGACACGGGCCTCGTCGACGCCTACGCCGACGGTGGCGGCGATTGGGGCGTGGTGCATGGCGTCAGTCGCCATGATGTCCGAGGCGAGAGCTGGATCCGCGCCATCAATGCCGATGGGGCCGACCGCGACGCGCCCGATCCGACATGGCGCTCGTTGGTCTACAAGCCACACGGTCTGGCGCGGGCCGGCTCAAGCTTCCTGCTTTCCGACAGCGACTATGTGCCGGTGCTCACCGAGATCGACATCCAGACGCCCATACCCGACGAGGTGCGGATCCGCCGACGCGACCGCGGGTTCCTGTTTCTCGGCTGTCGTTTCGATGACCAGATGCTGCGCCTCTTCGCGCGGCAGATCACGAAGCGGTCGGCCGGGCCACATCTGGCGGTGCTCCCGGGCCCTCTCACGCGCATGGAGGCGCGGTTCCTCGAGGTCCAAGGGATCGCGCGGCTCGATCTGGACCTGGCTGAGGTCGTGAGCATTCTTTCCCGGACCCGCAGTCGGCTCGACCGTTACAGCGCGGCCAGCGTCGAGCCGGACGATGCGGCTGGTGAGCCGCGCGACCTCGTCGGGCGCATGGGAGACGTACATCAGCGACATCCCGATCCCGTCGGCGACCTCCGCAAGGAGGCTTAGTGCAGCATCCCGACGTGCGCCATCGACCGCGGCGAGAGGCTCGTCGAGCAGGAGGAGCCGCGGCCGGGCCATGAGCGCGCGACCGAGCGCAACACGCTGACGCTCGCCTCCAGAGAGTGCGGCGGTGCGCCGGCGGAGGAGCGCTTCCAGATCCAGCGCGTCCACGATGTGGGCCATCAGGCCGTCGTCCCGCCTGCGCGCGCCGTAGCGGAGGTTGGCCCGCACCGATAGGTGCGGAAAGAGGAGCGCATCCTGGAAGACGAGGCCGACGCGGCGCTTCGCTGGTGCGAGCTCGATACGTTGCCCGGCGTCGAAGAGGACGTGCCCGGCGACGGCGATGTGACCGGCCTCGGGTCGAAGGTGACCGGCGATACAGGCCAGCAGCGTGCTCTTGCCCGACCCCGAAGGCCCGACAAGCCCCAGGGCCCGACCGGCGGGCACCTCGAAATCGACGTCGAGCGTGAAGCCGCCGAGCGTCTTACGGCAGCGGCAGACGAAGACCGCCTCGTCCACTGTCATGACTTGGCGGCGCTGGCGCCGCGGCGGGCGAGCCATTCCGAGAGCGCCAGCGCGGCGCCGGCGACGAGGATTGAGAGGATACAGAGGCGCTGGGCTGCCGCCTCACCGCCCGGTGATTGGATGACGGTGTAGAGCGCGAGCGGTAGGGTCTGCGTGACGCCCGGGATGTTGGCGGCGAAGGTGATCGTCGCGCCGAACTCACCGACCGCGCGGGCGAAGGCGAGCGTGGCGCCCGCGAGCACGCCCGGCGCCATCAGCGGCAGCGTGATGGTGACGAACACGCGCCACTCCCCGCTGCCCAGGCTGCGCGCGACCTGCTCCAGCCGATGGTCGGAGGCCTCGGCCGCCTGACGCACCGCGCGGACGAACAAGGGGAAGCCGACCACCGCGCAGGCGACGACGACGCCCGCGGTCGAGAAAACGAGACGCACGCCGAACGTGTCCTCCAACACCGCACCGACGGGCCCGTTGCGCCCAAGCAGAACGAGGAGGAGGTAGCCGACGACGACCGGCGGCAGCACGAGCGGCAGGTGGACGAGCGCGTTCAAGAGGCCGTGGCCGGGAAAACGCCGGCGCGCGAGAAGCCATCCGACGAGGACCGCCGGCGGGAGCGCGCAAAGCACGGCCAGGGTCGCCGTGTGCAGAGTCAAGGCGATGGCCTGGGACTCAAATGGGCTGAGCCCGAGAACGTCAGCGAGGCTCAAGGAGCGTTGCCGACGACGTCGAAGCCATGCCGCTCAAAGATGGCCGTGGCTTCGGCGGTCAGGAGAAATGCGAGAAGGCGTTCGCCACCGGCGACGTCGTTGCCATCGGCTAGCGTCGCCAAGGGGTAGACGATCGGCGGGTGGCTCTCGGTGGGGATCTCCGCGGCGATCGTTACGCCCTGAACGTCTAGGGCGTCGCTTCGATAGACGAGGCCGAACGACGCCTCGCCCCGTTCCACGGTCGCCACGGTCACCAGGGTGTTACGCGTCGGCACGTGGGCCGGGGCCAACTCGGCCCAAAGGCCGAGCGTCTCCAGCGCCGCCCTACCGTAGGCACCGATGGGCGCGGTTACCGGATCCGCCATGGCCCAGCGCTCCCCGTCAAGCGCGTCTGAGAGGGTTTCGGCGTCGAGAACGAGCGGCGTGGCACTCGCAGGCACGATGAGGACGAGCGTGTTCGCTAGCAGTGTCTCGACGGCAGCCGGTTCGACGTGCCCCTCGTCAACGAGAAACGTCATCCACGAAGGATTCGCGGAGAGAAATAGGTCCGCCGGCGCGCCGGCAGCGATCTGCCGCGCGAGGGTGCCCGAAGGGCCATAGGAAACGGTCGCGTCGACGCCGGACGCCGCGATCACCGCGTCCATGGCGCGCGCCGTAGAGGCGGCGGCGAACACGAGAGGCTCGCCCTTCGCTGGCACCACGGCGAGCGTGGCGAGGATGACTGCAGCGGCGCCGAGCGAACGGATCGACGTCATCCGAACTTGAAGGCGACGCCGAAGCCGCCGCGCGGATAGCTCCATTCGATCTCGCCCGTCGCTTGGCAGACGATGCGACAGGTGCCGCACTCCATGCAGCCATCGAGCGAAAGCTCAACCCGCCCCCGCTCGACCTTCGTGTAGCAGCCGGCAGGACAGAGCCGGACTAACGATTTCAGCTCGTCGCTGTCGATTGCGCGGCGCCGCAAACGGACGTGTGGCTGACCTTCGTCGACGAGATAGCGGTTCGTATAGAGCCGCTCCTCCATGCGATGGGCCGGTTCCGGCTGGTCGGTCGAGCTGCTCATCTCCAGGCCCTCGCCATCTTGAGTGCATCGGAAACGATGTTGAGCCAGCCGCCGCGCGCCGCACGGAAATCGCCGAGCATCCGGCGCTCCTTGGTGCGCTTGTCGACATCGTCGACACGCAGAAAGCTCTGCATCGCTTGTGAGATCGCCCGCGGATAGGCCGTCAGCAGGTGCTTGTTGCCGTGCAGCAGCCCCGGCAGCCGGCGGTACTTCTTGAGATCCTTCAGCACGAAGGAGTGTTCGAGCGCGTGGCGATAGCTCGCGAGGTTGGCCTCGGTGATTGCCAGGCCCTCGCGCTTGAGCCTGACGACCGCCTCGCCGGCGAGCTGCCCCGTTGTCATCGCCAGGTTCGAACCCTCGCGATGGGCCGAGTTCACGAACTGTCCGGCGTCGCCGACGACGAGCCAGCCGTCACCAGCGAGCCGCGGGATCGCGTCGTAGCCACCCTCGGGAATCAAGTGCGCGACGTACTCCTTCGTCTCGCCGTCGCGAATCAGCGGGGCGACGGACGGGTGCGCCTTCAAGCGGTCGAGCAGCACGTAGGCCGGGATCTGCGTCTCTTGGAAGTCGGCGAGGAGACAGCCGACGCCAACCGAGATCGACTCGCGGTTGGTGTAAAGAAAGCCCGTACCGACCATGCCGGCAGAGACTGACCCCATGAGCTCAATGACGACGCCGTCGTCCTCGCCCTCCAGGTTAAAGCGCTCCTGCACGGCCTCCTCGGAGAGGAAGATCGTCTCCTTGACGGCGAGGGCCACATGCGCCGGGTCCAGCTCGGGGCGAAGGCCGGCCCGCTGGCCGACGAGGCCGTTGACCCCCTCGCCTAGGACCACGACGTCGGCCGTCAGCGGCGCGCCCTGGCGATCGGTCTCGACCCCGATCACGCGACCGTCGGCGTTCCGCACAAGGCCGGTCACCGTCGTCTCGGTGATCTGCAAAGCGCCCGCTTCCCGGACCTTCGATGCGAACCACTGGTCGAATGGCGCGCGTAGGATGGTGTAACGGTTCGGACTTTCCTCGTTGAAGTCATCCGAGCGGTAGTGCAGGCCCGTGTGCGAACGCTCGTCTAGAAGCCAGACCCGCTGCTCGACCACGTGGCGCTCGAGCGGCGCTTCCTCGCGAAAATCCGGGATGATGCGCGCCAGGGCGTCGGCGTAGAGGATCGCCCCCTGCACATTCTTGGCGCCCGCGGCCTCGCCCCGCTCGATCTGCAAGACGTCGAGGCCGGCACGCGCCATCACGTAGGCCGCCGCGTTGCCGGCGGGACCGGCCCCAACGACGATGGCGTCGAAGTGGTGCCTCATCTCAGCTCCTCTCGGTCGGCCGTGACGGTTGCCCCGAGCCGCCGACGCACGGACTCGTTGATCGCCGGCAGGACGTCGAGCGCGTCCGCGACGACGCCCAGATGCGCGAAGTCAAAGATCGGTGCGGTCGCGTCGGTGTTGATCGCGACGATCAGGTCCGCGCCCTCGACACCGACGCGGTGCTGGATCGCACCCTTGATCCCGGCGGCGATGTACAGCCGCGGGCGGATCGTCTTGCCGGTCTGACCAATCTGGCGGTCGGCGGAAAGCCAGCCCTTTTGGACGACCGGCCGCGAGCAGCCGTAGTCGCCGCCGAGCGTCGCCGCCAGCTCGCGCACGAGACTGAAGTTCTCCGGCGCCCGCAGGCCCATACCGCCGGCTACAACGATGTCGGCGTAGGCGAGGTTGACATCGTCGGTGCGCTCGTCGGCGACGAAATCAAGCACCTTGGTGACGATGTCTGCCTCGACCAGCGAAAGTTCGTGGCGAATGATGGGCCCGCGCTTGAGAGGATCCGACGCCGGCATCGCCATCACCCGCGGCCGGACGGTGGCCATCTGCGGGCGCACGCCGCGGGTGTGGATGGTGCACAGCAATGAGCCACCGAATGTCGGCCTGGTCGCTGCGAGGCTGCGCTCGCCGTCGATGGCAAGCTCGGTGCAATCCGCGGTGAGCCCGGTCTTAAGCGTGGTCGCGACCGCCCCTGCGAGATCGCGACCGAGCGTCGTCGCCCCCAGCAGGAGGATTTCGGGCTGGTAGCAGTCGACGATGTTCGTCAGCGCGCACGTGTAGGGCTCGTTGCGGTACTCGGCGAGCGCGGCGTGCTCGCCGAGATAGACTAGATCGGCGCCGTGCTGAAAGGCAGCAGCGGCGGCGCGTTCGGTCGACTTCGCCGGCGGGCCCAGGACCACGCCTGCGAGGTCGACGCCCAGCGCGTCCGCGAGCTTGCGGCCCTCGCCGAGCAGCTCGAACGAGACCGGGTGGACGCGGCCGTGCTCCAGCTCGACGAAGACCCAAACGTGACGGTAGTCCCGATAGCGCTCGGGCAGGGTCTCCTTGCGAGTCGCTGCGGTCATCGACGATCCTCCCGGCCAGACGTGGCCTCAAGCGCTGCCTCCAGCTCCGGCTGGCGGGCGAAGATGAGGTCGACCAGAGCGTCGGCGATCTGCTTCGACCGCTTGCCATCGACGGCCAGCATCTCGGCGCTGTCCTCACGTGGCGTCGGGGCGAACACGCGCTTCACGAGCGTCGGCGAGCCCCGGAGACCGCACTGCTGTAGATCCTCGATGCCCGCTTCGGCGGCCGACCAGACGGTGACCTCGGCGCGCGCCGCACGCAGCATGTCGTCGATCGAGCCGCGGCGGATCTCGTTGACACCGTCGAGGACGGTGACGAGGCAAGGCATCCGCGAGCTTAAGACCTGAAGTCCGCCCTCGGCGCGGCGACGGACGACGATCTCGCCGCGCGTGTGATCGAGCATGTCGATGGCAGCGACGTAGGTGAGCTGCTGAAGGCCGAGGCGACGCGCGATGCCGGGTCCGACCTGGGCGGTATCGCCATCAATGGTCTGCTTGCCCGTGAAAACGACGTCGATCGGGCGCTCGGCGCCGAGCTTGGTCAGCGCCGCCGCGAGAGCGTAGGAGGTGGCGAGTGTGTCCGCACCGGCGAAGCGCCGGTCGGTGATCAGCACGGCCTTGTCGGCGCCGAGGCCAAGCGCCCGTCGCAGCGCCTCCTCGGCCATGGGCGGACCCATGCTCAACACGGTCACCTCGCCGCCGTACTGGTCGCGCAGGCGCATCGCCTCTTCGAGCGCGAACAGATCGTAGGGGTTGATGATCGTGGGCACGCCCTGGCGCATGATGGTGTTGGTCACCGGATGCACGCGGATCTGCGCGCTGTCGGGAACCTGCTTGATGCAGACGACGAGGTTCAAGCCCGACGGCATGGGATCGTGCTGCGCGGTGTCGTGGTCTTGGGCGATATCCATGGCCTTAGCCCCCTTGGCAGGCGTCACGACGTCGGCGCGCGCAGTTCATCAATGCCCACGAAGCCGCGAGCCTCACGAGCCCGGCGCTCCAGCGCTTCGAACACGCGCTGCTCGCGCGGCGAGGACTCAACGAAGTCGGCGTAGGCGCGCTCGAGGTGCCCGCGGATCTCTTGGAAGAGCTCGTCATCGCCCAGCGGCTCCAGCGACATCTCGCGGAGGTATTGGCTGAGGCGCTTGAGGATGTGCAGACGGGCGACCTGCAGCACACGCTCGTCATAGGCGACGCCGAAGAAGGCGAAGATGTCCTCCGCGGCCGACAAGGATTCGAGCTGCGCGCGCAATGGGATCGCGGCAGCGTCCGGCGGCGGGAGTTCTGAGGGTTTGGTCATCGCTAGTGTCCTGGACGACGGAGGGCGACACGGGCCGCTTCGTGAAGCTGGGCCAGCTCCGCCGCCGACGGCTCCGTCTTGGTGGCGGACAGGTGCGCACGTAGCAGCGGCAGCATGCGGCGCGCCGTCTCGGCGTCGGCGGACTGGCCGGCGTCGGCGAGCGCATGGCAAAGCGCGGCCGCCCCGGAGTGCTTGCCGATGGCGATGCGATGCTCCCGGCCGAACAACGTCGGCGGAAACGCCTCGTAGGTCGACGGATCCTTGAGCAGGCCGTCGACGTGGATGCCGGCCTCGTGGGTAAAGGCGCCCTCGCCAACGATCGGCTTCACGATTGGCA
>CAYUKE010000065.1:0-12064 GCA_964445185.1 uncultured Geminicoccaceae bacterium | reverse complement strand
GTCGGCTTCGAGGACCATCGCGTCCGCGACGTCACCGGCCAGGCGGTCCTTGATCTCGATGACGACGGCACCGACGACGTCGTTTTCGCAAACGGCTACGAGCTGCTGCGGGCGGACGTCGAGATCGTCTAGCTCGGCATGGTCTGGCCGCGGAATCGGTCCGATTCGAGAACACCGGTAGTCTCCTGAGGGCCGCCGTCGACCGGCCCAAGGTGACCTCGAAAAACTCGGTGCGCCCGATCAACACCCCTTAGAAGGCGTCCAACAGACGCGCGTCGGCGCATGGCGTCGTTCGTGCCATGGAACGGGCGGACAGCCCGAGCGACGTCAGCGCGCCTCGATCTCCAGTGCCCCGTGCTCACCCTTCCAGGGGTCGGATCCGCTTTCGCCTGCGGTGCGGCGCCGCAGGCGCGGTCGGAGCTTGAAGTTCGATCGTTTATAGGTTTTTTTGCCTATATGCTGCTATTGGATTGATCATGCCGCTCCGGTCGTCCAGTCCGCCCGTCGACAAGCGCCGGTTGCCCGGCGCGCTGGCCTTCGCAGGAACCGTCACATCCGTGATACCGACGCTGGGCAGCCGCCTGGCCGCGGGTGACACCGTTCGCGTCTGGGTCCCCGCCTGCGGGGATGGCCTAGCGGCGTACGCGCTCACGATCGAGCTTCTCGCGGCGGCCAACCGCTCACCCGCTACAACCCATCTCCGAGTCTTCGCGACCGAAGCCGATCCTGAGATGGTCGACGTCGCCGGCCGCGGCCTCATCGATCGGCCGCAGGCTCGCGCGTTTCTTCGTGCCGGGCGGCGCCGATGGCTCGCCTGGACCGGCGATCGCTGGCAGGTCAACGCCGGCGTGCGCGGCCGGATCATCTTCTCCCAGCACGATCCACTCCTCGACACGCCGTTCGGGCAAATGGATCTCGTCTACGCGCGAGATCTCTCCGAGCGGGTGCCCCAGGCGTTCGTCGGCTGGGTGCTATCGCAATGCGTACGCGGGCTAAGGCCCGGCGGGGTGCTCGTCGTCCCGACGGACCCCGTCGATGAGCAAGCGCTCGGCGATCTAGAGCCGCTTGAGGCGAGCAGCGGGGTCTTCCGCGTCCGGCCCACGCCTGGGAGCCGACGCTCCTTGAGGCGCCGCCCAGCCGTCCAGGCGCACGGCGGCGGCGCCCTGGCTGCGCTTCTCGAACGCGTGACCAACCATCTGGCGCCCGCCGCACTGGTCGTGGACGAGGATGGTCGCATTCGTGCCCAAACGGGCCAGTCCCGCACGATCCTACTCAGCGCTGAGACGCCGCACGTCCCAACCATCGGCAGCCGTGCGGTGCCGCTCCTCCGGGGCGCCCTTGCCGATGCGCTTGTCAGAGCACTGCGGGGCGAAGCGCCGATCACAAAGATCTCGGTCGACGGAATTGAGCACGTCGTTACCGCGGTGCCATTGCGCCCGACCGCGCTTAGCGCGGAACCGTTGTGGCTGCTCGGACTTCATGAGGGGACGCCCACAGGCACGGATGCCGGCGCATGCCTCCTCAGCGAGCACCTCGCGACGACAGCACAGACGCTTAAGAACGCGATGGCGGAGCTGCAGCATCGCAACCGTGCGCTCGGCGGCGCCAACGACGCGCTGCAGATGACGATCGATGAGCTTGAACGCTCGAACCGAGAGTTCGCCACAATGAACACGGAGTTGATGGCCGTGCGCCAGGAACACGAGCACCAGATCGCGACACTAAACGAGCTAAATCTTGATATCAAAAATCTCTTTCAAGTAGCTGATCTGGCAATCCTTGTTCTCGATGCACAGAGCCGGCTTCGCCGCTATACCCCAGCGGCGGGACGGATCTTCACCCTCACCCGAAGCGACCTCGGCAGACCGCTCGCCGTCTTGCTGTCGGACGGCGCTGACGCCTTGCGCGATGCGGTTGAGGCCGTCGCGGCGACCGGTCGGCCGCGGCGCTTGCCCCTGGATCTCGACGGTGCCGCCGCGCCCGTCGCCGCCGTCGCCCAAGTGCACCCGTATCGCGGTGACGACGGCGGTTACCAAGGCGCCGTCATCTCGTTGACCGATGTCAGCGACCTCAAGGCCGCGGAGGACGGTCTGCGCCAGCAGAACCTCGCGCTGACCCGAGCCAACGAAGATCTCGAGCGCTTCGCCTACATCGCCTCACATGATCTCAAGTCGCCACTTCGCTCCGTCCGCACCATGCTCGAGTTCCTGCGCACCGACCTCGGCGACGCGCTGAAAGGAGAGAACCGGCAGCACCTCGATCTCGTGGCTCAGCGGGTTCTGCACATGGAACGGATGATCCAGGACCTCCTGGCCTATTCGAGGCTGGGACGTGAGGCCGAGGAGCCGCGACCGACCGCGATCGCTGACGTGGTTCAAGCGCAGATCGACCTTCTTGATGTACCCGCCGGCTTCACCGTCGTTGTCGATCCGGAGCTGCCGACGCCCACCTTCACCCGGCATCACTTCCCCCACGCCGTGCGCACCCTCGTCGCCAACGCCCTCCCCCACCACGACCGCGACGAGGGGCGCGTCGTCGCCCGCTCCGTCGCGGACGCCCAGGTTCCGACGTTCGACGTCGAGGACGACGGGCCCGGCATCGCCGAGCGCTACCACGAGCGGATCTTCGAGATCTTTCAGAAGGCCGGCGGTCGGCCGGACGCCGGTGGTAGCGGCATGGGCCTAGCGCTTGTGAAGAAGGCCGTTCAGCGCAACGGCGGGACGATCACCGTCATGAGCCGCGAGGGCGAGCGCGGTGCCTGCTTCCGCTTCACCTGGCCCGAAGCCGTGCCTCAGGCCTTCCACCAGAGCGCCTGATCACCCATCTGCACCGGTGTCGATGCTCGCTCCGGCGGCAGCCGCGCGAGCGTGCCGCGGACGACGTCGAGAAAGGCCGCCCGCTGCGCCGCGGTCGCGGTGTCCATTCGATAGAGACCGCACCAAAAGCTCCGGCAGCGCGGGTGCAGAATGGGCTTGATCCCGCGGAGCAGGATGCGTCGGCCCGGATCCCCGACCCACCACGTGAACCAACGCGGCGCGCCGTAGGTGCTGATCCCGCCGATCAGCGCGATGTGCTGCATCAACGCGCCGACGGGCCGATTCTCCGTCGGCAGGCTGAAGCACACATGCGGGACCCAGACCCGATCGAGCCAACCCTTCAAGATCGCTGGTTGGGCGTACCACCAAGTCGGATAGACGAACACCAAGCCGTTGCACCAGGCGAGCAAGCGCAGATCTTCGGCCACCGGCGCAGCATTTAGGCCGTGGTCGTGGTAGTGCCGCCGCCCCGCTGCGGTGAGCACCGGATCGAAACCACGAGCGTAGAGGTCGATGGTCCGGACCTCGTGACCACCGTCCGCGAGCGTGCGCACCGTCAGATCGAAGAGCGCCCGATTGAAGCTCTCCGCCACCGGGTGGGCGTGGATGACTAGAATACGCATCAGGCGGCGGCGATCGCTTCGATCTCGACTAGACAAGCGGGGTTGGCGAGCCCGGCGACGTAGACAAGCGTCGACGCCGGCGGCGGGTCGCAGACCCAACCGTCGCGGATCGCCATAAAGCCGGGCCGGTCCTCGGGCTGGACAAGAAACGTGGTCAGCCTGACCAAGTGGCGCCGATCCAGCCCGAGGGCGCCAAGCTGCTCTTCCAGATTGGCCAGGATCAGACGCGTTTGCGCCTCGATGCCATCGGGCACGCTGTCGTCGGCGCGCACAGGCAGCTGGCCCGAAAAGAAAACCAGGCGCCTCGCGCCGTCGACCGAGACGACGTGCCGATAATGGCCGTAGGGCGCGCGCAGGCTCGGCGGTTCGCTGGTGCTCACGGACGGTCGTCTCGACAGCCTTGGGTCAGGGGTTACCATCACCATGCCGCCGTTCTCACCTGGAGCAAGCCATGCCGAACTTGCCGCGACGCCGTTGGCACGAAATGGCGAGCGCGGACTTTGCCGCCGTCGATCCCGAGCGCTGGGTTGCCGTCTTTCCACTGGGCGCGACCGAGCAGCACGGACCACACCTACCCCTTCTCGTCGACGCCGCCATCACCGAGGACTTGCTCGACCGGGCGCTGGCGCACGCACCCACCAGTCTGCCGGTGACGGCGCTACCGTTGAGCAGGATCGGGCGCAGCGAGGAGCACGGCGACTACCCAGGGACGCTCAGTCTGAGCGCCGAAACCCTCCAGCGCGCCTGGTACGAAATCGGCGCGTCCGTCGCGCGCGCCGGGCTGCGCAAGCTCCTGCTGCTGAACAGCCATGGCGGTCAAGTGCAGGTGATGCAGATCGTCGCCCGTCAGCTCAGGATCGACCACGGACTCTTCGTCGTCGCCCTGTCGTGGCCGCAGCTGGGGCTCCCGGACGGTGCCGTCACGGTCGACGAGCATCGCCACGGCATCCACGCCGGGGCGGTGGAGACGAGCATGATGCTGGCGGTGCGCCCCGACTTGGTGCGGATGGAGGAGGCTGAGGACTTCGTTCCGCTCAGCCGCCGAAGCGGTGACGAATTCCCGCTTCTCATGAGTCTGGGCGCGGCGAGCATCGGCTGGCAGATGCAGGACATCCACCCTGCCGGCGCTGCCGGCGACGCGACCCTCGCCGATGCCGCGACGGGTGAAGCCATTCTGGCGCACCTCGCCGATCGGCTGGTTGCGCTGCTGGAAGAAATGGTCCGCTACCCGCTAACCAATCTGCGACCGCCCCCGCCTCGCTAGGAACCCTCGGGCGCCGCCTTCGCGAGCTTCCCAGGATTCAGCAGATCACGCGGGTCGACCTCGCGCTTGAAGGTGACGACCCGAGGATCCACCGGCTTGCCCACCATCTCCTCAAGCGTGAGCGCGTGCGGGTTAACGACCGTGCTGCCCGCGGTGGCGTGAAGCGTCATGATCGCCTCGAGGCGCTCGGGCGTCGTGAACCGCACGAGCGGCAGGCCGACGCAAGTGATTCGACCGCGAGCGCGCAGGAACTCCAGGTGCAGGATGACTTCCTCGGGGTCGAGCGCGTCTCGGAGATGCAGCGCGGTCGCGACGTGATCACCTGCCGGGAACGCCGATTGCAGATGCGTCCAGCGGCGATCATGGTTGACCGCTTTGGCGAGCGTGCCCTCCCAGCTCGTCTCGAACAGTGGCGAGCTGCCGACGCCGAGAATCTCACCACCATACTCGTTCAGGACTGTCTCAAACGCCTCCTGAGCGGTCGCGGCCAGCATGGCGAGCACCACATGGGCCGCATTGTCGACGCCGTGATGAAACAGAAAACGTCCAGGCCCCGGCGCGGCAACGACCGAAACAAGCCGCTTGGAGATGGCATCCTCATGCGCGAGCGCATCGGCGAAGCGGATCGCCTGCTCGAAGTCGGCGAAACCGACCACCCGCTCCATCCAGCGCGCCGCCGGCGTCGTCGGAAGCTCGACCTCGGTGATGATACCCGTCGTGCCTAGGCTTCGCAGCGCGACCCGAACGTGCGCGCCTCGCAACTCCAGGAGACGCGGCCGCTCCTCGATGGTCATGACGCGCAGCGCGCGGACCGCGCCGGTGTCCTGAAGCGTTCCCCACGCGATGCTGCCGACGCCCGCGGAGCCATCAGCGACGAAACCACCGACCGTCGCCACCTCGCAACTGGCGGGATGGAGGCGCAATGCCTGGCCTTGTTCGTGGACAGTCCGGTCAAGGGTCCCAACTGAGCAGCCCGCCTCCGCCCGACACCAGCCGGCTTCAACGTGAATGACCCGGTTCAGGTAACCCGTGTCCACGACGAGACCGCCACGCAGTGGCATCGCCTGGCCCGAGGTGCCCATGCCGCCGCCGCGCACGGTGAGGGGCACGTTGTGGCGAAAGCAGGCTGCAGCGACGCGCTTGAGCTCCAGCATCGAGGTCGGCGCCACGATGGCATCGCCGACGATGCTTTGGAGCCGGTCGCGCAGGATCGGGCTGGTCCAGTAGCGATCTCGGCTCCGCGTTCGGACGTGCGCCGGCTCAACGTCGACGACCAGGCCGTCGAGCTCCTGCAGCGCCACCTGCACCGCCTCGGGCACGGGCCTTGGTCCGAACGGCGCCATCGCCCTATCCGCCACGTCAGCGCTCGTAGAGGAAACGGCGGTCGGCGCTATCGTCGTAGTCGGGATCGTCCCAGCCGATCATCTTGCCGGGGTTCAAGAGCCCCTTCGGATCGGCTTCGCGCTTGAAGGCCAATTGCTGCTGGTCGACGCGCTTCATGCCGCCACCTTCGAGCGTGAAGTCGTGCGGGTTGAAGATCGGACAGCCCTCTTGGTTGTGGTGATCCATGATCGCCTGCAGCCGCGCGTCGGTCGTGTAAGCGACCACCTGGAGACCGAAGCAGGCAATCTCGCCACCGAAGCGGACGAATTCGAGATGTGGTTGCACCTCGTCGCCGAAGTAGCGCCACATCTCCTCAACCTTAGCGAGATGGTCTGGCGGAGGAAAGAGCGTCTGGAGATAGGTGACGTCGCGCGTGTGTCGTAAACAATGCAGCGTCGTATGGTTCCACGAGTACTCATAGAGGGGCAGAGCACCTGCGGGCCGCTCGCTCTCCAGCACGTCGAGCAACACTTCCCCCCCGGCCGCGCGCGTCACATCCCGAAAGATCTCGGTCATTGTGTCGGCGATCATCACGAGGACGAGGTTGTCGGCCTCGCCGGCGAGATGCGGCAGCACCCAGCGGCCCGCGAGTGGAGACGGGAGCACGCAGACGAGCTTCTTCGTCAGCCCGTCCATCTTGGCGAGGCCGTCGGCGAAACGGCAGGCGCGGGGGAAGTCGCGGAATGCAACGACGAGTTCCCGCCAGGGATAGGCCGGCGCGAGCGGCATCTCGACCTCGGTAATGATGCCGTTCGTGCCGTACGCGTGATTGACCTGCTGGATGGCGTCACCGCGCAACTCGAGAACGCGCGGCTCTGCCTCCATGGTGACGACGCGAACGCCGAGGATGTTGCCCGGGTCGCGCAAGAGGCCCCAGGTCACGGAGCCGATGCCGGAAGACCCGCCGCCGATGTAGCCGCCGATCGTGCCGGTCGCGCGGGTCGACGGGTGAAAGCGGAGTTCCTGTGCGCTGTCCCGCTGGCAGGCGAGATCGACGTCGATCAGCTTGGCCCCGGCCTCGACCCGCACCATCCCTGGCCGGATCCTAAGCACCTGCGTCATCTCCGCGAGGTCGAGCACGACGCCGCCGCGCAGCGGCATGGCCTGGCCGTAGTTGCCGGTGCCACCGCCGCGAACGGTCAGCGGTATCTCGTGCGCGAACGCCCAGCGGACCACCCGGAGCACGTCGGCCTCGGTTCGCGCGGCAACGATCGCCTCAGCGGTGACGTGCTCGAGCGCACGCTTGAGGATCGGGCTGTACCAGTAGAAGTCGCGCGAGCGTCGCCGCACCCGCTGCGGCTCCGTGTCGACGGCAAGGCCGTCGAGTTCCGCCAAGACGTCGGCGACTGCCGCCATCTGCGTCTCCCTTCTCAGCGGAGGAGCGCGTCGAGCTCCTCATAGGCCGGCGGGCGCGCCGACATCGCGCGGCCGCGGCGAACAACGAGGCGGTTCGCTTCGGGGCGCGAGAGCACTTCGGAGAAGCTTCGACCCTCGAAGATGATGAGATCCGCCGGTGCTCCCGGGCGCAGCACGCCGCGCCCCTTGAGCCCCATTAGCCGCGCCGGCGTCGACGTCACGCTGGCCACCCAGTCGGCGAAAGGGTGATCCAGATGGGCTACACGAACCGCGGCGCGGAAAACCTCAAGCAGGTCCAGGTCACCGTAGGCGTAGAAGGGATCGCGAGTGTTGTCGCTGGCGACCGCCACCGCAATGCCGCGAGCCGCAAGCTCGTGCACCAGCGTGACGCCGCGCCGCCGCGGCGTGCCCCAGCCGCGATCCTGCAAGTAGAGGTTGCACAATGGCAGCGACACAATCGCAATGCCGGCGGCGGCGACCGCGTCGAGCGTCCGTGCCACCTCAGCCCCTTCCTGCACCGCCAACGAGCAGCAGTGCCCGCAGACGATGCGGCCGCGATAGCCAGTCCTGAGTGCGCTGGCGGCGACGTGGGCCAGCGTCCGCGCCGCGGGGTCCAGGCTCTCGTCCACATGCAGATCGACGTCGAGGCCGCGCTCGCCCGCGAGTTCGAACCATCGATCGAGGCGGTCGTCGAGGCCTTCGGTCATCCAGGGCACCAGCCCCAGAAGCCCGCCGTGCTCGGCGACCAGATTAGCGAGGTCCGTTCCTTGCCTGCCGTCAAAGTCATCGAGGGTGGCCAGCGCTACCGCCTGCAGATCGATGCGGCCCGACCATCGTTCGCGCATCTCCGCAAACACCGGCCACGAGACGCGCGCCTGCGCCGGCGTGCTGTCGAGATGGGTGCGGACCGCACAGCTACCGTGCGCCCACGCGCAGCGGAGCGCGAAGTCCATGCGCTGCGACACGTCCGTGCCCGACCAATGCGCTTCCCGGTCGGCGCGGACCGTGGCGAGCGCCGTCTCGAAGCTCCCGTCGGCGTTGCGCGCCCGCGGCCAGATATGCCCCTTGTCGAGATGGGTGTGCACGTCGATCGGCGCCGGCCAAGCGAGCCGGCCGCGCGCCTCGATGCGCTGACCACCGCCTGGTGCCGTCAAGACTCCGTTCTCGACCCCGATATCCACCGCCCCGACACCCTCATGGTCGGGATCCGTCATCGGGAAGCCATCGACCAGGCATGCCGGCGCGCGAACGTCGGCGAGCGTGTAGGCCCCAGCCTCCGGGATCGCGAGGGCCATGCGCGTCAACGGTCCCGCTCGACCGCGCTCTCGTGCCACTTCCGAAGAACGAGATGCGACAACAGTGTGAACGCCAGGAAGATGGCGATGCCGGTGAGCGAGATCAGCAGAAGCGCCGCGAACATCCGCGGAATGTTGAGCCGATAGCCCGCCTCGAGGATGCGGTAGGCGAGACCCGAGCCGGCACCGGCCGTGCCTGCTGCGAACTCAGCGACGATGGCGCCGATCAGCGCGAGCCCGCCGGCAATCTTGAGCCCGCCAAGGAAATAGGGCATTGCCGCCGGCAGCTTCAGAAATCGCATTGTCTGCCAACGGTTTGCTCCATAAAGTTGAAATAGGTTCTGAAGATTGTGGTCGGCCGAGGCGAGGCCCAGCGTCGTGTTGGACAGGATCGGGAAGAAGGCGACGATCCAGGCGCAGATGAGAAGGGCTGCCGACGTGCTGTCGACGTAGATCAGGATCAGCGGTGCGATCGCTACGATCGGCGTCACCTGCAGCACGACCGCAAACGGAAAGAGAGACAGCTCGACCCATTTCGACAAACTGAAGAGGACCGCTAGGCCGACGCCACCAACAACAGCCACGGCCAACGCCAGGAACGTGATCTGGACGGTCACCCACAGCGAAGCGGACAGCGTGTCCCAATCCTCGATCAGGCTCTGAAGCACGAGGCTGGGACCCGGCAGGATGTAGTGGGGTATCGCGTTCCACCAGACCACGAATTCCCACAAACCGAGCGCCGTCAGCGCGATGAGGATGGGCGCGACCCAGCGGACGGTGGTCTCCGGGCTCCGGACGCGGCCGACGAGCGGCGACCTGCCCGCGGGCCGGCCTGCCGAGCCGTCGCCGAGTTCATCGAGCAACGTCGACATCAGCTTTCCCCCATCGCCAGCCGCAGCGACTCCGACACCTGACGGCACCAATCGTTGTATGCGCTGGACGTGCGGAAGGCGTCGGTCCGCGGGTACGGCGCGTCGACTTCGACCTCGTCGACGATGCGTCCGGGTCGCGCGGCCATGACGAAGATCCGCTCCGACAGATAGACGCTCTCGAAGACGCTATGGGTCACGAAGATGACGGTGAAGCGGCGATCACACCACAGATCGAGGAGGTCGTTGTTGAGCTTGAAACGCGTTATCTCATCGAGCGCGGCGAAGGGCTCATCCATCAGCAGCACCTTCGGCTCGGTCACCAGGGCGCGTGCGATCGAGACGCGCATCTTCATGCCGCCGGAAAGCTCGCGCGGATAGGCCTGGGTGAAGTCCTGCAGGCCGACGAGCGCCAGCACCTCATGGACGCGCGGCGCCACCTCCCGCCTTGCCGCGCGCTGCAGCCGGAACGGCAGGTAAACATTGTCGAACACTGTCGCCCACGGCATCAGCGTCGGTTCTTGAAAGACGAAGCCGATGTCGCCGACGCGGATCGCGCTCGACCATACGACCTCGCCGGCGCTCGGGTTCGACAGGTTAGAGATCAGCCGCAGCGCCGTGCTCTTGCCGCACCCAGACGGCCCGAGCAGACTGACGAAGGCATGCTCGCCGACCGCAAGGTCGAGGCTGTCGAGCGCCCGCGTCCCGTTCTCGAAGGTCTTGGAGACGCCTTGCAGCGCGACAAGCGGTGGACGCATCGACGACGTGTGTTTCGTCGCGGGGCTCGCCGCTCCCATCGAGGTTGTCGTCCGCTTGCGTCGCTTACTCGGCGGTCAGCTCTTCCTTCAGGTCAAGACCGGCACCGTTGTTGACGAAGTCGAGCGTGTACGCGGCTTCGAAGTCGAGGTCCGCGGGGTAGACACCCCAATCCACCGCCTTGGCGAAGAACCCGGACCAGCGGGCGTCGCTCATCGCTCCGATGCCAAGCTCCAGCGCATCACCGCTGTCGACGATCCCGTACTCGAGCATCTTCTCCAGGGAGAACGCGAGCTGCGCGTCGCTCATGTCCGGGTTGTCCTTCTGGATCATGGCGTTGGCGGCCTCCCGGTCACCGTAGAGGTAGGACACCCAACCCTCGATCGACGCGTCGACGAAGCGCTGAACCAAGTCCGGATCGCGATCGATCGTCGCCTGCATCACGTCGATGGTCGTTGAATAGCTGTCGTAGCCGGCGTCCGCCATCATCAGCACGACCGGCTCGAAGCCGCCCTCGGTGATGATCGCGAGTGGCTCGGACGTGACGTAGCCCTGCTGCACCTTGTTGACGTCGGCGAGGAAGGGGGCGGGATTGAAAGTGTAAGGCTCCAGCTGCTCGTCGCGCAGCCCGTAGACGCTCTTCAGCCAAAGCCAGAAGGTCTGCTGGCCGCCGGTCCCGATCAGGAGCGTCTTGTCGGCAAGGTCCTCGAAGCCGTTGATCCCCTGGTCGGGATGCGCCAGCAGGACCTGCGGCTCCTTCTGGAAGATCGAGGCCACCGTGACGGCGGGGACGTCGTTCTGTACGAAATTGAACGACGTGAACATGTTGCCGCCCATGTTGAAATCGATGCGGCCCGCCGCCAACAACTGGCTGTGGTTCACCTGCGGACCGCCAGGGCGAATGGTCACGTCCAGCCCATAGCGCTCGTAGATTCCGGTGGCGACCGCCTGGTAGTAGCCGCCGTGCTCGGCCTGCGCCTTCCAATTCGTGCCGAACGTCACCTCGTCGAGCGCCAATGCCGGCCCCGTCGCGAAGCCGAGGACAGTCGCGCAGAGCAAAAGACGCATCGTGTTCTCCCGCTTGGTATCATGTGGTGTGCGCAGCAACGCGCGTGCCAAGATATTGCCCGTCCGAGCCCGCCGCCTTTCCCATGGAGCGGCACCAAGAACAAGCAGGTCGATGAGCGTTCGGTCACCATCATGTTTCGTCGCAGGTGCCGGTTGGCAATGGTCGGCCGGGAGGTCAATCTGCGCGGATGAAGCTCCCATCCGTCGTTCTCGCCGCTCTCACGCTCGCGCCGGCGTGGTTCGCACTCGCTGATGCCGAAGGGCAACGGGTCGTTCTCGACGGCGTCGCCTTCGAGGTCGTGCAGGGGGGCGTCCGCCTCACTGACGGCTGGGGCCGCGGCAGCCAAAGCGATCCGTTCGTGCTGGTCGAGGAGTTCCTCTACGACGGGCCCGCCGTCCTCAAGGTGCAGAACCTGCAAACACGCTTCGGCGCGCCCGACGCCCTCGGCGCCGGTGCCGGTTTCGTCCTAGAGAAGGTTGTTACCAACAGCACCGACCGGCCATGGCTGATCTTCGAGATGGAGCTTCGCGAGTATCGAGATTTGCCGAGCGGCTACTTCGATGGTCTGAGTTTCGATCAAGCCACCGACGGCCCGAAACGCGTCGGCTCCGACCGCTTCGCAACGATCGAGGT
>CAYUKE010000064.1:2719-12103 GCA_964445185.1 uncultured Geminicoccaceae bacterium | reverse complement strand
TGGCTGCCGAGCCCGCCGAGGACGACGATGGCAAGGATCAGCGCGCTCTCCAGGAAGACGAAGCTCTCGGGCGAGATGAAGCCCTGGCGGGTGGCGAAGAAGGCGCCGGCGAAACCGCCGAACATGGCGCCGATGGCAAACGCGGACAGCTTCGTGTTGGTGGTGCTGATGCCGAGCGAGCGGCAGGCGATCTCGTCCTCGCGCATCGCTTCCCAGGCGCGCCCCAGCGGCAGCCGCCGCAGGCGCAGGGTTACCGCGTTGGTGATAAGCGCCAGCACCAAGATGATATAGTAGAGGAAGATGATGCGGTGCATCGACGTGAAGTCGAGGCCGAAGGTGGCGGCGAACCCGTCCTCGCCACGACTGAAGGGGATGCCAAAGAAGTCAGGCCGCGGGATCCCCGAGATGCCGTCGGGGCCACCGGTGAACTGATACCAGTTGAGTAGGACGACACGGATGATCTCGCCGAAAGCGAGGGTCACGATCGCCAGGTAGTCGCCGCGCAGCCTGAGCACCGGAAAGCCGAGCATGACGCCCCAGCTCATGGCGAGCAGGCCGGCGAGCGGCAGACACACCCAGAACGACCAGTCCAAGTAATGGGCGAGGAGCGCGTAGGAATAGGCGCCGACGGCGTAGAAGGCGACGTAGCCGAGGTCGAGCAGGCCCGCCAAACCGACGACGATGTTAAGCCCCCAGCCAAGCATGACGTAGGTGAGGACGAGGATCCCAAGGTCGACGACGTAGCGCGAGCCGAAGAACGGCAGCAGAAGCGCGATCGCCAGCAGCGCGAAGCCCATGGCCCGGCCCAGCCACGGCATTTCCGGGATGCCGGGCAGGCGTTGGGCGAGGCCGCGGCTTTCGCCAGCAGGCCCCCAGACGAGCAGGCGGAGGAGCAGGCGACCCACGAACACCAGCGCGACGCCGGTGAAGACAACGTCCCAGCGCTGGGACAACAGTAGCCCCTGCGAGCTGATGTCCGTCTTGAGGCCGATGATCGGCACGGCGAGCGCCAGCGCGATCAGCGCGGTGATGCCGGCCTCCTTGAGCGCGGCCAAGAGCTGGCCGCCGCCCGTGCTTTGCGTCGTCACCGGCTCAGACCTTCTCGATCTCGGGCCGCCCGAGCAGGCCCGACGGGAGGAAGATCAAGACGATCGCGAGGATCGAGAACGCGGCGACGTCCTTGTATTCGATTGTGAAGTAGGCCGACCAGAAGGTCTCGATCAGGCCAATCAACAGACCGCCGAGCATTGCGCCGGGAAGCGAGCCGATGCCGCCGAGCACCGCTGCGGTGAATGCTTTGATGCCGGCCAGGAAGCCGATGAAGAAGTCGATGACGCCATAGTAGAGCAGGAACATCAAACCGGCGACGGCGGCAAGCGCCGCGCCCATGACGAAGGTCAGCGAGACCGTACGATCGATGTCGACACCGAGCAGCGCCGCCATCTTCTTGTCCTGCTCGCAGGCGCGCTGGGCGCGACCGAGCGGCGTCCGCTGGATCAGCAGGGTAAAGCCGGTCATCAGGGCGACGGTGATGACGACGATGACGATCTGGATGTAGGACAGGCTGACCACGAAGCCGTCGGCGGTCTGCATCAGCGTGATGCTGCCTTCGATCTGTGGTGGCAGGGGCTTGACCCGAGCACCCTGGGCGATCTGCACGTAGTTTTGCAGGAAGATCGACATGCCGATCGCGGTGATCAACGGGGCCAAGCGAAAGGACTGCCGGAGCGGTCGGTACGCCACCCGCTCGACCGCCCAGCCGTAGACGGCCGTGAACAGCATCGCCGCGAGCAGGGCGACGAACAGCACGAACACCAAGGAGCCGCCGGCGATTGCGCTCATAACGAGAAAAGCGATCAGCGCGACGAACGCTCCGATCATGAAGATGTCGCCGTGGGCGAAGTTGATCATGCCGATGATGCCGTAGACCATCGTGTAGCCGATGGCGATCAGCCCGTAGATCGACCCGAGCGTCACCCCGTTGATCAACTGCTGCAAGAAGTATTCCATGGTCGTCCCAGGACTGCGGCGGCGCCGACCTGAAGCCAGCGCAGGCACGAGGCGGCTCGATGCTTGGCCGCGCCGGCATCTGGCGACCGCCGGAAGGAAAATTGTACCCGCACATCGGTAGCAGACGCCGGCCTTGAGGCTTGCTCCGGGCCCTGCCACCGCGACACCGCGGACCTTGGTGCGCCTGCCTCCTGCGCCCTAGCGTCGTGCGTCACCGCAACGGGAGACCTGCCGATGACGCCAACGGATGCGTCCCGCGCCGCGATCCGCTCGTATCGCCTTGCGCGCGAGCCCGAGATGGTCGACGCGCTGATCGCCGGCACCGGGCTCGACCCTGCACTGCGGGCTCGCATCACGCAGAAGGCGACGGCCCTGGTCGAGCGGGTGCGGCGCGGCTCCCGCCCCTCGATGATGGAAGCCTTCCTAGCCGAATATGGACTCTCGACGAGGGAAGGCGTGGCCTTGATGTGCCTCGCCGAGGCGATGCTGCGGGTGCCCGACGCCCAGACCATCGACGATCTCATCCTGGACAAGATCGCGCCGCACGACTGGGGCGCGCATCTGGGTGATTCCGGCTCGATCATGGTCAACGCGTCGACCTGGGCGCTGATGTTGACCGGTCGCGTCCTCGACGGTGCCGAGCAGCCGGGCGTCACCGCCGCGCTCCGTGGCGCCGTCCGCCGCCTTGGCGAGCCGGTCATCCGCGTCGCCGTCGGCCGCGCGATGCGCGAGCTGGGCGCCCAGTTCGTCCTTGGCCGCGACATTGCCGAAGCGCTCGCCAAGGCCGCCAGGCTCGAGGCGCGCGGCTACCGCTATTCCTACGACATGCTCGGCGAGGCGGCGCGGACGCACGCCGACGCCGAGCGCTATCTTAGCGCCTACCAGCGCGCCATCGCCGCTCTCGCCGACCGCGCGCAGCCCGGACACTTGCACGAGAACCCGGGGATCTCGGTCAAGCTCTCGGCCCTCCACCCCCGCTTCGAGACCTTGCAACGGACACGCACGCTGCCGGTCCTGGTCCCGCGAGTGCTGGATCTCGCGAAGCGGGCGCGTGGCGCTGGCATCACCTTCAACATCGACGCCGAGGAGGCCGAGCGGCTCGAACTGACCCTTGACGTCGTCGAGCAGGTGATCGGTGACCCTGCGCTTCAAGGCTGGGACGGCTTCGGTGTCGCCATCCAAGCCTATGCGCCGACGGCGCTGCCCGTGATCGATTGGCTGCTCGCGCTCGCGGAGCATCTCGACCGCCGATTGACGGTGCGGCTCGTCAAGGGCGCCTATTGGGATGCCGAGATCAAGCGTGCCCAGGTGCTCGGCCTCGACGGCTTTCCCGTTTTCACACGCAAGGTCCACAGCGACGTCAACTATCTCGCGTGCGCCGAGCGCCTGCTCGCCCGCCGTGACCGGGTCTATCCCCAGTTCGCGACCCACAACGCGCACACCGCGGCCGCCGTTCTCGAACTCTGCGGCAACGACCGCAGTGGCTTCGAGCTTCAGCGGCTGCACGGCATGGGCGAGGCGCTGCACGAGGTTCTGGTAACCGAGGAGCGGCTGCCGTGCCGCATCTACGCGCCGGTGGGTGCGCACGAGGATCTGCTCGCCTACCTGGTGCGGCGGTTGCTCGAGAACGGCGCGAATAGCTCGTTCGTGCACCAGATCGTCGACGAGGCGGTCGCCCCGGAGGTGATCGCCAAGGACCCGCTCGCCGTCGTCGCTGAGCAGGGTGCGGAACCGCATCCGGCCATACTGGCACCGCGTGCGCTCTATGGTGCCGCGCGACGCAACGCCCGCGGCTTCGATCTCAACGCACCGGAGGTCCTCGACGACATCGCCGCTGGGCGCGCACCCTTTGCGGCGGGCCATCGCTGGCGTGCGGCGCCAGTGCTCGCCGATGGCACGGCGGCCGGCGGCACCACCGCGGTGCGCAATCCCGCCAACCCCAACGATGTGGTCGGCGAGGTCGTGGCGACGCCGGTCGATGCGGTCGGTGCCGCCATCGCCGCGGCGGTTCGCGCGCAGCGGGACTGGGACGCGCGGCCCGTCGCCGCCCGCGCCGACTGTCTCCGGCGCGCCGCCGACCTCTACGAGGCGCATGCCCCGGAGCTGTTGGCCCTGTGCACGCGCGAGGCGGGGAAGACGCTCGCCGACGCGGTGGCCGAGCTGCGGGAGGCCGTCGACTTCCTGCGCTACTACGCCGCCGAGGCGGCCAACCTCCCGGCCGGCACGACGGCGCGGGGCGCGGTCGTTTGCATCTCGCCCTGGAACTTTCCGCTTGCCATCTTCACCGGTCAGGTCGCGGCGGCCGTCGCTGCCGGCAATGCCGTCCTCGCCAAGCCTGCCGAGCAGACACCGCTGATCGCCGCGCGGGCGACGGCCTTCCTCCACGAAGCGGGCGTGCCCGTCGCGGTGCTGCAGCTTCTTCCGGGCGACGGCGCTACCGTGGGCGCGGCCCTGGTCGCTGATCCCCGGCTCGGTGGCGTCGCGTTCACCGGCTCGGTGGCGACGGCGCAGGCCATCGATCGCCAGCTCGCGGCGAGCGCACCCGCGGCGATGCTCATCGCTGAGACCGGTGGGCTCAACGCGATGGTCGTCGATTCGACCGCGCTGCCGGAGCAGGCCGTGCGTGACATCATCCAGAGCGCCTTTCAAAGCGCCGGGCAGCGTTGCTCGGCGTTGCGCATGCTCTACGTGCAGGTGGATGTGGCCCCGCGACTATTGGCGATGCTTGAGGGTGCGATGGCGACGCTTCGCATCGGCGACCCTTGGGAATTGGCAACGGACGTCGGGCCCGCGATCGACCTCGACGCCAAGCGGCGGATCGACGCCTATGTTGACGAGGCGGCGGCCGCGGGCCGCGTGCGCGCGCGGCTCGACGTTCCCGAAGCCGGCCTCTTCGTGGCGCCAACGGTGATCGAGGTCGGTGGCATCGCCGACCTCGCCGAGGAGATATTCGGCCCGGTCCTGCACGTGGCGACGTTCGTCGCCGAGGAGCTGGATGAGGTCGTCGCCGCCGTCAACGCCAGCGGCTACGGGCTCACGTTCGCGCTGCAGACGCGCATCGACGGTCGCGTCCAGCGGATCGTCGACCAGGTCCGGGCTGGTAACCTCTACGTCAACCGTAACCAGATCGGCGCAATCGTCGGCGTCCAGCCGTTCGGTGGGGAGGGTCTCTCCGGCACCGGCCCGAAGGCTGGCGGCCCTCATTATCTGCCGCGGTTCCGCGCGCAGCCGGAGCGGCATCCCGCGGCAGGGTCGGCACCGCGTGTGGCGGAGCCGGCGCTCGCGCACGCCATCGCCGCGGCCCGCTCTCGCTCAGGCGCGCCGATCGCGTCCCTCCGACGAGCGCTCGGCGGCCGTGCTGCCGCGGCGCTCGACGCCGTCGCCGCCCTCGACCTCGGTGCGATCGACCTGCCGGGCCCGACCGGCGAGGCCAACCGCCTGCGGCTGGAGCCGCGCGGCGTCGCGCTGTGCCTCGGACCCGATGCGGCGACGGCGCTCGACCAGGCGGTTCAGGCGTTGGGTGTCGGCGGCCGCGCCGTGTTGGTGGCGCCTGGCGCTGTGGCTGCCGCCGCCTTGCTGATCGAGGCGGGCCTACCGGTTGTGGCCCTCGATGGCAGTGTCGATCCCACCATGCTCACGGGGCTCGACGTGGACGTTGTCGCCTGGGCAGGCGAGCCCGGAGCGGTTCGGCGCGCGCTCGCGGCCCGCGACGGCGCGCGGCTACGGCTGGTCGACGCTCGCTTCGACCCTGTCGCCTACTGCCACGAGCGGGCGGTGTGCATCGACACGACGGCCGCGGGCGGCAACGCTACCTTGCTTGCGCAGGCTGCTGCCTGAGCAAGCTGCCGCCACCCCGATGCGGCACGGATCTGCAAGGACGGAGGAACGATGGCGCTGGTCATTCGGGTAGGCGCATCGCGGGCGAAATGGTGGCGCGAGCAACTCCAGACGTTGCTGCCCGAGATCGAGTGCCGGCTGTGGGACGAGGCCGGCGATCCGGCGGAGATCGACTGCGCCGTCGTTTGGAAGCCGCCACCAGGTGGTTTGGCAAACTTTCCCAACCTCCGCTGCATCGTTTCGATCGGCGCCGGCATCGACCACATCCTCGTCGACCCGGAGTTGCCCGCGGGTGTGCCGATCATCCGCACGACCGATCCGAGCCTCACCCAACGGATGCGTGAATATGTTTGCCTGCACGTGTTGCGCCTGCATCGGGCGCTGCCGGCAGCCGAGGCGGCGCAGCGACGCGGCGAATGGGCGCCGACCATCGAGCCGCCGGCGGGTGCGCGCGGCGTCGGCATCCTCGGGCTCGGTAATCTGGGGGGTGACTGCGCGCGTGCGCTGAAGCAGATCGGCTTCAACGTGGGTGGCTGGTCGCGCCGGCCGAAGTCGCTCGAAGGCATCGCGACGTTCGCCGGCGCCGACGGGCTGGGCGATCTGCTTCGGCGGAGCGAGATCCTCGTCTGCCTGCTGCCGCTGACCGAGGCGACGCGGGACATCCTCGACGCGCGCCTGTTCGAAGGGCTGCCGGACGGCGCCTCGATCATCAATGCTGCCCGCGGCGAGCATCTGGTCGAGCGCGACCTGCTCGCGGCGCTCGACAGCGGCAAGCTCGCGCATGCCACGCTGGATGTCTTTCGCCAGGAGCCGTTGCCGCCGGGCCATCCGTTTTGGGCGCACGCGCGGATCCTGGTGACGCCGCACGTCGCATCGCTGATTGATCCCGCTATCGGCAGCGCCGCTATCGCCGCCAATCTGCGCCGTTTCTGGCGCGGTGAGCCGGTCGCGGACCTGGTCGACCTCGCGCAGGGCTACTGAGTTGCGCCGGGACGTCTTGTCGCACGCGTGATACCACTCATCTGAGCGGAAGCACAGGAGACAGTCATGGCCATTCACGTTCTCGGCATCTCCGGAAGCCTCCGCGCTGCGTCGCTCAACACGACGCTGCTGCGCGCAGCGGCCGGCCTCGCGCCGGACGGCGTGACGATCGATATCGCGACGCTGCACGACATTCCACTGTACGACGGTGACGTCGAGGCTGTCGGTACGCCCGACGAGGTTACCGCGCTCGCCAACCGGCTCGCGGCGGCGGATGCCGTGCTCATCAGCTCGCCAGAGTATAACTATTCGTTGCCGGGCGTGCTGAAGAACGGGATCGACTGGCTCTCGCGCGTGAAGACCAAGCCCTTCGCCGGCAAGCCCCTGGCGATCATGGGCACCTCGCCGGGCCGCTTCGGCACCGCGCGCATGCAGTACCATTTGCGCCAGGTGTTGCTGTTCACCGACGCACGCGTCCTGGCCAAGCCCGAGGTCATGCTGGGCGGCGGGGGTACGCTGTTCGATGCCGCCGGCAACATCGCCGACGACGGAACGGCGAAGCTGGTTCGAAGCCAGCTCGACGCGCTGGTCGCCGCGGTCGACGAGGTTCGCCGCCCCGCCGACTGAGCGCCCTCACCGTCAGAGGATGCCGCCGTCCGCGGCGATATCGAGCGCCGCCTCCGGCTCGGGCACGGTGTAGCGGAAGTAGACCCGGTCATCGCCGCGGACGTCGTCGCTCCAGATCCATGCACCAGGCGAATCGCTCGGCAGGTACGGCGCCTTGCTCCACTGGCTGAAGTCGCCGACATTGCCCTGCACGGTCGCTGGTGCCCAGCTTCCGTCGGCGTAGTCGGCTGCTGTCCAGTTGCCGGGAGCGGTGGTGCTGGCGAGCCATTCTGCGGACGTGGCGAGACGGGTGCCGTCGTCGAAGGCGATGTCGATGAAGGCGCGGCCCGGACCGCCCCTGTCTTCCGCGCCCATCGCGAGCACGTCGCCCGGGGCCAGCATCAGCTCGACCCGCTCCGCGTCCTTGTAGTTGTCGTCGCTGAGGATGAGGTTGCCGTTGAGGTAGAGGTCGTAGGCGTCGTCGACGCGCGCGGTCAGCGTCGCTGGGCGCGCCTCGACTTCGGGGCTCGGTGACGAGTCCTCGACCTTGAGGCGGAACGTGTCGCTCACGCTGGCGCCGGCCGTGTCGGTCGCGGTCACTCGGATGTTGATCCCACCGATGTCGCCAGCGGTGGGCGTGCCAGCCAAGCCGGTCCCGTCGAAGTCGAGCCAACCCGGCAGCGCGCTGCCGCCGGCGCGCGCCGCCTCGAAGGTCAGCGCGTCGCGGGGATCGGCGACAACGAAGGTGCCCGGGGGCAGGGTGAGGGCGAACAACGTTCCGACCTCGGCGCTGGCATCGGCCAGCGGCGCAGCAACCCGTGGCGGGCTGTTGGCCGGCTCGGGCACCGCGCCCGTCAGCTCCGGCACGACGTAGCGGAAGTAAGCGGAATCGTCGCCATAGGCGTCGTCGGTCCAGATCCACAGCCCGGGCGTGTCAGCCGGCAGGTAGGGTGCCCGCGTCCAGGCCGTGAAGTCGCCGATGTCGCCATAGACGCTGGCAGCCTGCCAGGCGCCGCCGTCGGGGGTCGTCCTGACCAGCCAATCCGCCGAGGTGCCGAGCCGCGGGCCGCCTTCGACGGCGATGTCGACGAGCGCGCGGCCCGGCCCACCCGTGTCGGCCGCGTGCAGGGTGAAGATGTCGCCGGCGGCGATCGCCACGCGCGTGCTCTCGGCGTCCTTGAAGCTGTCGTCCGCGAGGATGCGTGCGCCGTTCAAGAAGAGCTCGTAGGCATCGTCGACGCGGGCGGTCACCGTTGCCATCCTGGCAACGGGCGCGGGGCCGGGGTCCGGCGGCGGCGTTTCGGCCGGCTCGACGTTGATGCGGAAAAAGTCGGCGATGCTGGCGCCGGCCTGATCGGTGGCGGTGACCTTGACGTCGAGCGTGCCCGCATCGCCCGCGCCGGGCGTGCCCTGGAACTCGCCGTTCTCGAACGCGAGCCATGCGGGAAGCCTGCGCCCGTCCGCGCGGGTCGCCGCCAAGCTCAGCGTGTCGCCCGGATCGGCATCGGTGAAGGTCCCGGTCGGCACCTTCAGGTCGACCGCGACACCGACCCCGGTGCTCGTGTCGGCGAGGGGCACGGCCACAACCGGCGCCGTATTGGTCGGTACGGGTGGCGGCGGCGGGGCCGCGTCCGGGTCGGGGATGGTGAACCGCAAGTAGACGCGATCGTCGCCGTAGGCGTCGTCGCTCCACAGCCAGAGACCCGGCGTGTCGGCCGGGAGGTAGGGCGCCTTGGTCCAATCGGTGAAATCGGTGATGTCGCCCTGGACGGCCGCGGGCTGCCAGCCGCTGTCGTCAAAGCTCGGATCGGTCCAGCCGGCAGGGGCCGTGGTGCTGACCAGCCAGGCTGGCGAAGTGGCGAGGCGGGTTCCATCGGCAAAGGCAATGTCGACGAGCGCCCGGCCGGGCCCGCCGCGATCCTCAGCCCGGAGTGCCAGAACGTCGCCTGG
>CAYUKE010000064.1:0-2619 GCA_964445185.1 uncultured Geminicoccaceae bacterium | reverse complement strand
GGTCGGCGACATCGAACAGCGGCAGGTCGGTCGCGTCCGGCAGCGCCAGCCCGTCGAGGCTCGCGGCCGTGTAGTCGTAGAGCGAGACCGCGATCCGTGAGTAGGTCTCGCCGTCGGCCGCGCTAACGCTTTGCGCGAACTCGACGCGCATCAGGTCGTGCTCGCGATCGAGCGCGTCGAGCACGTTGTCGCTCAGGCTGATCGAGCCCCAGGCGCTGCCGTCGTCGACCGGCCCGGGGAAGACGGCGTGGCCGGCAGTCAGCGCGCCGGCGTCGACCCGCTGGACGTAGACGGCGTGGCCGGCGGGGTCGATGTCGCCGATGCCGCCATCGAGGTGGTAGTCGAGCGAACCGCCGAGGACGTCGCCCAGGGCGAAGGTGAAGCCGCCGGCGGCGGCGGCGCTGCCGACCGGAATGCCGTCGACTGTCAGATCGATGATGGCGCCGGAGAAGGTGAGCCGATGCGAGGGCGGGTAGTCGGGGACGGGGACGATGATGCCGCCGGAACCGTTGTGAGCGGGCATGAATCTTCCTCCCAGCACGAAGAATACCGACAAGCCGCGTGCCCTGCGGCGGATATCCTTCCTAGCATGGCGCAGGAAGCATAACTTTGATCTGCAGCAAATTCCGCGAAGTTGAAAACGGCGCGATACGCCAGAACGTCAAGTACGAACTCTGTGGTTAGTCGATGAACGAAATACTCAACCATGAGTTTATTAGGAGCATGGTCCCGAGCTGGCTCAGCGGGCGGTCCAGCCGCCGTCAATGACCAGTGCGCTGCCCGTCATGAGCGCGGCCGCGTCGGAGGCGAGGAAGACGGCCGCGCCCATGACGTCCTCGATCCGGCCGGTTCGACCCAGCGGGATGCTCGCTTCGACATAGGCCCGGAATGTCGGGTCGGCGAGGAAGGGGGCCGTCAGCGGCGTCTCGATGAAGGTTGGGCAGAGGCTATTGACGCGGATGCGGTGCGGCGCGAGGTCGAGCGCCATCGCCTTGGTCATCCCCTCCACCGCGAACTTCGAGGCGCAGTAGAGGCTGCGGCGCGGCCCGCCGACATGGCCCATCTGCGACGACACCATGATGATCGAGCCTGGGACGGCGTCGCGGACCATCGCCCGTGCCGCCGCTTGCGCCGCGAAGAAGGTGCCGCGGACGTTGAGGGCCATGACCCGGTCGAAGTCTGCCGGGTCCACCTCGAGCACGTCCGCCGGCCGCGTCGTGCCGGCGTTGTTGACGACGGCGTGGTAGGCCGGGCGCGCTGCCATCGCGCGTCCGAACGCGTCGATGTCGGCGACGTCAACGACGAGCGTGTCCGCGGTGCCGCCGGTGCTGCGGATTTCGGCCGCCACGTCGTCGAGCTCGGATTCCGTGCGGCTCGCTAGGGTCACCACGGCGCCGGCCTGGGCAAGCGCAAGGGCGAAGCCGCGGCCGAGACCTCGGCCGGCGCCGGTGACCAGCGCGCGCCGGCCGTCAAGGCGAAGCGACGGCGTCGCGAGCGCCGTCGTCACGGTTTCGGCCCGCGGATGCTGGTCGCGCTTGCGCGCATCCGTCGGTGCCCGCCGGTCGCTCGCGCTGCCATAGCCTGCCTTTCGATGGTCGAAGGTCCGAGTTTCGAAAGGCGCAGGCGTGCCGTCAAGCGATCGGGGGCGGCGGTGTCACCGAGCGGCTGCCGGCGGAGCGCTGGTGTCGTTAAGCGCGGCGTTGCGGGCGGCAGCGGCCCGTTGCATCGCCTCGAGGTCGCCGTCGCGGAGCGCGGTATGACAGACATAGGCGAGCCGCTCCGCGCCGGCGACCGCAGGCACCAGATAGGTCTCCGCGAGGAACGCGGTGACCTCGCAGCCGCCCGGCGCCATCACCGGCACCACCTCGACGTGCAGCAGCCGCGAGCCGACGTCGGCTGCCCTATCGCTCTGGCCGAACACCATCAACGTCACCGCGAAAAAGCCCCATGCGTATAGGCGCAACGCTTCCCCCTTTGGTCGACGCGCCCGGCGGCCCGGGTCGCGTGGATCAATGACACAATGACGATAACCCAACACTTCAGATGTGACTACAAACACAATTCATCTCTAATTTGTCTTACAACACGGTGCGTGCTGGCGAATGCACTGGCCACACCGAGCACGGTTTGTGCCAACTCGGATGGGGCGAGCGCGGCGCGGGCGCTTCAGTCGGATTGGCCGCTCAGCCCGTCCTGACCGGCCATGGCGAGCGCGGGGACGACGAAGGTGAGGTGGATGACGACAAGCCAGAGCAGCTTGTCGTCGCTTTCAACGTCGAGCTTGGAGACGAAGTTCTCGTAGCCGCTGATGATCACCATCACGACCAGGCTCGCCACCAGCGCCAGGTCGATCAGCGACAGCGCCGTCAGGATCGCCTCCTTCGCGCCGAACGTCGGGACGTTGCTGGCGAGCCGGTAGAGCTCCTTCATGAAGATTAGGGCGAAGAAGATCAGCGAGACCGAGAGCCCCGCTTAGATCGGCACGAGCAGCCAGCGGCTTTAGAAGAGGCCGCGCTCGATGCGCCGTTCCATGGCCGTGTGCTCCCCATGCGGGCTTGCCACGACCCCCAGCTTCGACCGCTTGCCCGCGCCGCGCATCTCGCCTTCGACCGGGCTTGC
>CAYUKE010000063.1:0-12169 GCA_964445185.1 uncultured Geminicoccaceae bacterium | reverse complement strand
GTCGGGAAAGGTCGCCTCGACCTGAACCTCGTGGACGATCTCGGCGACACCGCCCATCACCTGATCGCGGGCGACCACGTGCGCGCCGGCCTCCATCAGCTCGGCAACGCTGCGCCCGTCGCGCGCGCCCTCGACGACGAAGTCGGTGACGAGCGCGATCGTCTCCGGAACGTTGAGCTTGACGCCGCGAGCGAGGCGCCGGCGCGCGACGTCCGCGGCCATCGCCACCAGGAGCTTGTCTTTCTCGCGCGGTGTCAGGTGCATCCTCGTCCTCGTCTCTTCCGCCCGCTGTGCATCAGCTGTGCCACAAACGTGGCAGCCGCGCCGGCAGGCCCGACAGCTCGGCCCGGGCTTCAGCCAATAGGTGCACGAGACGATGCCGGAGCGCCAGAGCATCACGGTCGTGCAACCGGCAGACGACGACAGGCGGGAGGCACGTCACGCCGGCCGCCAGGTCGGCGGTCAGCTCGCGAAACAGGTCCGTGCGGGCGGGCGCATCGTCGCCAACATAGAGCACCGTCGCGAGCGCGCGGGCGCCGCCGCCGAGCGCGGCACGATCGAGGACGGCATCAACCGGTGGCTCTAGACGGTTGATGTCGAGCCAAGCGAGACGACCGTCGGCGTGCACGGCGATGCGGTCGGTGAGCCGGGCGCCGCGCAAGCGTTCGCCCATCGCCAACCGTCCGAGCACAAGCGCTTCGACCGCGATCAGACGCCCGCCGGCTGCGACCTCAATCTCGAGGTGGCGGTCGAGAGCCGCTCCGTCGAAGAGGATCGTCTCCTGCGGCAGCCATTCCGCCCAGGCGCCGCTCTGCACCTCAAGACGCGTCCGCGCCACAACACGGTCCGTCGCGGCGCGGTAGATGCGCTCGGCCGCTTGGGTCGTCACGCCGGCGGCGCTGTCATTCGTCCAACGGATCCGTTGGGCGACGCGATCACCGCCGGTGAGCCCGCCGGCGGTGTTGATCAGCACGGCGTCGGGGCAGCCGCGACCCCAGTCCCGAGGCAGCAGAACCTTGAGGGCGCCCTCCTGGAAGACGCGTTCGGCGCGCGTCACGGCTGCGCTGGCACGCCAGACGACGTCAACGGACCCCGAGCTTCGCTGCAGCCGTTCGGTCGTCGTCGCCTCCGGTAGCAGCATGCCGGCGCCCACAATCGCTGTAGTTACTTATGCGCGGCGTAATTCGCGCTAACGTCCTATGCGCAAGATCGATGCCATCGGCGGCGGTGGAGGGACGTGCTGCGACAATGAAGGCCCGCGCTGCCCACGATCCCGGCAGTGCCTGCCCGTCTGTCGAGCAAGCGCTCAGTGGTCGGCGAGCGCGCCCTCGATCGCGCGGGTGATCTCCGGGCCAGTCGGACGGACATGCGACGGCCATTCAGCGACGATGCGGCCGTCCGCGTCGATCAGGTACTTGTGGAAGTTCCAACGCGGGAGCGCCGCCGAGCCAAGGCTCGCCTCGACGGCGGCGAAGAAGGGATGCTGATCCGCGCCGCGCGTCGTGACCTTGGCCGTCAACGGGAAGTCGACGGCGAAGTTGACCTCGCAAAACTCTTTGATTTCGGCGGCAGAACCTGGCTCTTGCCCGCCGAAGTCGTTGGTCGGGACACCCACGACGGTGAGGCCGCGATCGCGGTACCGCTCCCAGACCGCCTGGAGGTCGGCGTATTGGGGAGTGAACCCGCACAGGCTCGCGGTGTTCGCCAGCAGAACGGGCCCTTCGCCACCGACACCGATGGTGAGCTCCCCGCCGGCGATCCCGGCGAAGCGCACGCCGTCGACGGCCGCCCGGATCGGCTCGCCAGCGAACAGCAGCAGCAGCACGGGCAGAACAAAGCGCATAGCGGCGTCCTTAAGCGGTCACGCCGTGCCAGATGGTGGCTCTTGGTGCTGCGGCCAGGGGTAGCGTACGATATCAGGCCGTCCCGCGCTAATGTGATGGCGAGGAGACGTTGATGCATCGGCGCCGCACGGCCTATCTCTATCGCGAACCGTTTGCCCGCGGCAGTCTCGATGTGGGCGGCGGCCATCGCATCCATTTCGAGCAGAGCGGCCGGCCGGACGGTCAGCCGGTCGTCGTGCTGCACGGCGGTCCGGGTAGCGGCTCGCGACCCAAGCAGCGCGGCTACTTCGATCCGGAGCGATACCGCGTCATCCTCTTTGACCAGCGCGGGTGCGGGCACTCGACCCCGCACGGCCGCCTGATCGACAACACGACGCCCCATCTGGTCGCCGACATCGAGGCGCTACGCCGGCACCTCGGCATCGAGCGCTGGCTCGTCTTTGGGGGCTCGTGGGGCTCGACGCTGGGACTGGCGTACGCGGTCGCCCACCCCGAGCGGGTCGAGGCGCTAGTCGTCTGGGGTGTCTTCACCGGTTCGGCAGAGGAGATCGGCTGGACATTCGGGCCGGACGGCGCCGCGCGCGTCTATCCGCTCGAGTATGAACGTTTCGTGGCACCGCTTCGCGCGGCCGCGCGGCGCAATCCCGTGCAGGGCCACTACGACCTGATGCGCTCGAACGAAGCGGGGCTCCGCCTGCGCTCACTCGACGCGTGGACGCGCTGGGAGAACAAGATCAGCGACCTCGTCGTCAGCGAGGCCATGCTAGAAGAGCAACTCGCCGACCGCGACTACGTGCTGACGCACTCGCTGTTCGAGGCGCACTACTTCTCGAACGGCTGCTTTCTTGACGAGCCGCTGCTCAAGGCGGCGGATCGCCTATCCGGCCACCGCGTTGCCATCGTCCAGGGTCAGCTCGACCTGGTCTGCCCACCGCGCACCGCGCTCGCGCTGCACCGGGCCATCGCCGGCAGCAGCTTCGTGCTGATCCAAGGCGCCGGGCATTCCCCCAACGCGGACATGGTCGATGCGCTCGTGCGCGCGGTCGAAAGCGTGGCGGCGCCTGCGCTGGTGGCCTGAGACCGCCCGCGCCACTCAGGCGATGTCGATAACGTCGAAGTCGGTGACGCCCCGGAGCAGCACGTCGACAGTGCCGTCGAGATCGGCGTCGATCGCCGTGTCGCCGTTGCGCGTCACTTCGGCGCGGTCGGCGATCGTCGCTGCGTCCGCGGCAAAGCCGATGAACTCGACCAAGTCGCCGTCGCTGAAATCGCGGACGAAGTCGCGGCCCTGACCCTGAACGACGACGAACACGTCGTCGCCGGGGCCACCGATCAGCCGATCCTCGCCACGCTGCCCGTTGAGCCGGTCAGCGCCCGCGTCGCCGAACAAGGTGTCGTCGCCGCTGCCGCCGAAGAGACGATCGGCCCAACGGCCGCCGCGCAGCACATCGGCGCCGTCCTCGCCGTTCAGCGTGTCCGGTTGCGAGCCGCCCGCGAGCTCATCGCGGCCCGGTCCGCCGAATAACCGATCCCTGCCCGGGCCGCCGGTGAGGGTGTCGAAGCCCCGGCCGCCCTCGAGGTCGTCCTGGCCACCCTCGCCATGCAAGACGTCGTTGCCCTCGCCACCGCGGAGCCGGTCGTTGCCATCGCCGCCAGCCACCTCGTCGGCACCGTCGCCACCGCCCAGGAGGTCGGCCCCCTCGCCGCCGTCGAGCGTGTCCTCGCCGTTGCCACCGAAGACGCGATCGTCGCCGCGCGACCCGTTGAGCGTATCGCTGCCGCCGTTGCCGAAGAGGTTGTCAGCGCCCCGGAAGCCGCTGATCGTGTCGTTGCCAGCACCACCAGCGATCGTGTCGGGCACAGGGGTGCCGGTGATCGTATCGCGTGCCCTCGAACCGAAAACGGGCATCGCCTCCCGGAGGTCGACGGTCGTGCCATCGGCGAACGCGATCCGCTCGACCAGCAGCGTCAGCTCATCTGCCGGCCCGTCGAATGTGCCAAGACCGGTGACCCGATCGCTACCGCCGTCGGTCCGGCGGGCCAACGCAACGAGCAGCGTGAACTGCCGCTCAACGGAGACGTCGCCGACATCGAAGCTCGAGCCGAAGCGAACCGTGTCAAAGCCGCCGTCTGCGGTCTCGACGATCGTGTCACGGCCGAAGCGTGCACCAAACACATAAGTGTCGTTGCCCGCAAACCCCTCCAGCGCGTCGTTGCCCGCGCCACCTTCCAAGCGGTCGGCCAGGTTGGTGCCGAGGAGGTCGTCGTTGCCAGGCGTGCCCCGCCAGTCGACGAACGTCCGGAGATCGATGTCGCTGCCGTTGGCGAAGACCACCCGTTCGACCTTCGGGGCGAGGTCGTTGCCAGCCGTGAACTGGTCCCGGACGACGACCCGCTGGCCCTCCGCGCTGCCATCGTCGACGTCGAGCAAGAGCCGCTCGGCGGTGCCGCGGTAAATGCGAACGTCGCCAGCCGAGATGCCGCCCTGGAACGCGATGGTGTCGAAACCGCCGTCGGCTTCGTCGATGGCATCGCTGCCGAAGCCTGGCGCGAACCGATACAGGTCATCCCCGGCGTGGCCGATGAGGTCGTCGTCGCCGGTGCCGCCAACGAGAACGTCGTCGCGCGAAGTACCCAGGAGCCGATCAACTCCGGGTGTGCCCAGCCATGTATTGAAGGCGGTGAGATCGACCTCCGCCCCGTCGGCGAAGCGAACGCGCTCGACCTGGGGCGTCGGGTCTTCCGTGTCCGCGTCGTACTGCCCGCTGACGCGGATCACGTCGCCGGTGGCCAGACCATCGGCGCCGAGAAGCTCGAGAAAGAGGCGGTCGCCGCCGTCCCGGAACAGCCTGACGTCGTCGCGCCCGATACCGCCAACAAAATCGATCGTGTCGGCACCGGCGCCCGCCGCGTCGGTCGTCTCGAAGATACCGTCGCTGCCGAAGCCTGGCGCGAACCGGTAGACGTCATCGCCGGCGCGGCCGCGCAGCCGATCGTCGCCGCCGCGTGGAATGATGGTGTCGTCGTCAGGCGTGCCGTTCAGGCTGTCGTCGCCTGCGGTTCCCTCGATCAGCGCCAACTTGGGTCCCCCAGGAAACCAGCGTACGTTGACGTTGTATTACCAGCAGGCGACGCCTGCGCTTATTGTGTCTTTGGCTGAAGTAACTTGCGCTAGTTTCACCCAGGGTGAATTATAAAGTCGACTTATGCAGCGTCGGCGTTTAGCTCGCCACACGGACGTCGGCGGATCGCGCGGCGCCAACGACCGGGTCATCGCGCAACACGGTCAGCCGGTGCCAGCGATATAGGTCTGCATAGCTTCCGATTGCCGCTCAAGCTCGTCGAGCCGTGCCTTGACGATATCGCCAATCGAGACGATGCCGACGATCTCGCCGTCCGCCTTGACCGGCAGGTGACGGATGCGCCGTTCGGTCATCAGGTCCAGCAGGCCATGTGTCTGGTCATCGAGCGCGCAAGTGAGCACATCGCGGGTCATCTGTGTCTCGACGGTTGCGTCAGCGATGCTGCCGCCCATGTGCGAAAGCCCGCGTGCCACGTCTCGCTCACTCAAGATACCACAAATACCACTTTCATCTCTCACAAGGACCGCACCGATATTGTGCTTAGTCAACAAATCGGCAGCGTCGCGGATCGACTTTTTTCGCTCGATCGTGACGACATTGTCACCTTTGCTTTTGATGATCTGCGCGACCAGCATCCGTTACCTCCCCGAGTTGTTGTGCGCGGCTCGCTCGCGTGCATCGATGATGCCGTCGCCGCGTGCCGTCTCCAAGTGCATCTTGGTGGGTGAGGGGCGACGGGAGCCGAGACCCGCAGCGGAGCCGACATGCGACCTAACAAATTGCGCGCGCTTTGGGCCGAAGGCAAGGGAACGCTCAACGGCTGGTGCAATCTTCCGTGCGCCTTTGCCGCGGAGCTTATGGCGCACCAAGGCTGGGAATCAGTGACCGTCGACCTGCAGCACGGCATCGCCGACTACCAAGCGATGGTGGCGATGTTGCAGGCCATCTCGACGACGGACGCGGTGCCGATGGTTCGTGTTCCCTGGCTCGAGGCGGGCAGCGTCATGAAGGCGCTGGACGCGGGCGCCTACGGCGTCATCTGCCCGATGGTCAACACGCCCGCCGACGCCGAGCGCTTCGTCGCCTATGCCAGCTATCCGCCCCGCGGCGAGCGCAGCTTCGGGCCGACACGCGCGAGCCTGTATGCGGCTGCCGACGACTACGCGGCGCACGCCAACGCCACCGTCTTGAAGATCGCCATGATCGAGACCCGTACCGCGCTCGCCAATGTCGAGGCGATCTGTGGCACGCCTGGCCTGGATGGCATTTATGTCGGGCCATCCGACCTCGCCGCATCCTTGGGCTACAGGCCGCAGCTCGATCCGACCGAGCCCGAGGTCGTCGACGCCTGCCGGGCGATCCTGCGTGCCGCCAAGGCGAGCGGGCGCATGGCCGGTATGCACGCCGGGGAGCCCGAGTTCGCGCGCAAGATCCTCGGCTGGGGGTTCGACATGGCCACCATCGGTTCGGATGCTGACTTCCTCCGACATGCCGCGCGTGCAGCGGTCGCCATCGCCCGCACCGCTAACACCAGCACCGACTGAATAGCTGTCGTCAGCGCGTGTCCGGCACGGCATATTCACGTTCAGGCACCGTGGTTTGGTGCCCTCACGGGAGTCCATCATGCTGCGAACGCTCGTCGTAAGTTGCGCCCTCGGTTGCGCGGCCATGGCCGGCTCGGCCTGGGCCGAGGCCGAGCCCGACAACGCCATCAAGTACCGCCAGCAGGTCTACGCCACCCTCGGCGCAAACCTCACCGCCATCGTCATGAACCTGAAGGGCGAGGTCGCCTTCCCCGACGCGGTGCCGGCGCACGCCAGCGTCCTCGCGGATGCCGCGCCGCTGGCGCTGGCGGCCATGACCCAAGACACGGCCGGCCAGGGCTCGGCGCGGACCCAGGCGAAGACGGAGATCTGGGCCAACTGGGACGAGTTCACGAGCCTCCACGAGGATATGGTCGCGGCGACCGTGCAGCTCGCATCAGCTGCCGAAACCGGCGACATGGCCGCAGTCGGCCAGCAGGTGCAGGTCGTCGGTGGCACCTGCAAGGCGTGCCACGACAAGTATCGCGATTGACGTCGCGTTTGGCGGTCGCTGCGCAAGGCAGCGACCGCCGCCGGATCAGAAGAACAGGTAGGTCCGCATGAACGCCTGTTCGAGCGCCCCCCATTAGTAGGCGGAGGGGAAGAACAGCCCGGCGTCGAAGCCCCCGGTGCCCGCCACGGCCTGGAACGGGTCCGGCGTCACCGCGTCCCAACCAAACCAATCGGTGGCGCCGACGAACGGGCCGGTCCCGGTGAGGGCCATCGCGGTGATCGGGTCGTTCATGCCGAGAGCCGCCTGCTGCACGACCAGCATCGAGTTCGTGTTCTGATTGACGAGATTCTGCCATGCGCTGAGCCCGAAAGGGTCGAAGGCCGTGAACGCGAACGGGCTGGTCTCCATGCCGAAGCCGAAGCCGACGTCTGGGGTCGGCAGGCCGGCGAGCCCCGCAGCAGCGCCCGCGAGCGCTGTGGTCCCGTTCTGGAATGGGGCTAGGAACGTTTGGCCTCCATCGAAGAAGAAGGAGTCGGTGGCAGGCAGGAGCCAGTCGTTGGACTGGCCGCCGTTGATGTTCGCCGCGTTGATGACCATCGGTCTTGCTCCCCTCGTGGCGCCGCCCGGCGCGGCTGCTTGACGAGGGCAACCTGGCCGGCATCAGCCGCGCCGAAGTGTGTGTGCGCTCACAGGAACGCCGCGGACGCGGGTGGTCCGTTCTCAGCCGTGGTGGCTCGCGTTCTTCGGGCGGAGGCCGCCCGAGGCAATGGCGTTGTCCCGCGCCACCCCCGGTGGTGCCGTCGACCCTTCATGCGCAACGGCCAGCGCCCCCCAGCGGAGGGCGACGCCCAGACAATCACCAATCGGCCAGCGGCGGGCGAGGCCGTGCACGAGCCCGGCCGCGAAAGCGTCGCCAGCACCGGTCGCGTCGACGACGTCGGCGGGCACGGCGTCGAAATCGCGCCGCGTCTGCCTGTCGTAGAGCGAGGCGCCGGCGGCGCCCCGCGTGACAACGAGCCACTGACAGATTGTGCCGCTCTGCTGCACCGCTGCCCATGGGTCGTCGGCAGGTAGCTCGTCGGCGGAAGCAACCACCGCGTCCACCCGCATGGGCGGGGCGTGACGCGACCGATACTGGACCACGACAGAGGCACCGGCCTCTGCGGCGCCTGCGAACAAACCGGCGGGCGGTGGCGTCCGCGCAGCGACGTAGACGCCGGCGACGCCCGTCAGGTCGAACGCTGGCGGCCAAGCCGTCGGCCGTTGGCTCCCACGGACGCTGAGGATCGTGCGCTCGCCGTCGGGCTCGAGCAGGATCAGGCAGCGCGGCGTCGGACCAGCGACCCGGCGGACGCCGCTCGCGTCAAGGGGTAGGCCGGCCAACGCGGCCGCGACCGCATCGCCCGCTTCGTCGTCGCCGATGGCCCCGACGAGCCGCACATCGTTGCCGGCCAGCGCCAGCGCGCTCGCCGCGTTCGCCGCGGCGCCGCCGAGGCGAAAGCCGTCATCGACGATGCCGAGATCGTGGCCGCGTCGCCACGGGCGCTCCAGGCGCAAGACTTGGTCGGCGTTGACGTTGCCGACGACGAGAACGCGCGCCACGTCAGCCTAGAGCCGGGTGACGACGTACCAAACCGTCACCGCCGCGACGGCCACCACGGGCAGCGCGACCCACAGCGGCCGCAGACGCGGCGCGCGCACGCGCTCGGGCAGCGGTTTCCAACCGGAGATCATAGCTTGGATCACGGGCTGGCGAAGGAACAGCTCGTAGCTGATGTTGGCGGCGACGTGCACGCCGATCAGCGCCAGCAGCACGTAGAAGCTCGTCTCGTGCAGGTCGGTCAGACGATCGGAGGTGTCGTCGTCGACCAACTTCGCGAGCGGGCCCTCGGTGAAGATGTCGTCATTGGCGAAGAGACCAGTTGCCGCCTGGAACGCGACGAGGGCGAGCATCGCGAAGATGATGACAGCGCCCAGCGGATTGTGGCCAGCGATCTTCGGCGGTCGGCCGCGCACGAGCCCAGCCACGTAGTGCCGCAGCCGGCCGGGCGTCGGAACGAACGCCCCGAACCGGCTCGGCTCCGAGCCGACGAAGCCCCAGAGCACGCGAAACAGCACGAGCGTTAGGACGACGTAGCCGATCGTCATATGGCGCTCGAGCTGGCCCGTCTCCTGGGCGATGTACGCGCCCGCAACGAGCGTCGCCAGGAGCCAGTGGAAGATGCGCGTGGGCACATCCCAGACACGCACCGGGCGCTCGTCCTGCGCCTCGATCGTCATGACATTCTCAACCTAGGCAGCCGCGCGCCGGTTTCGCCGGCGGGGCTGCGCTCGACAAGCCGAACGATGGTGGGCCGCGGCAGGTGGCGGGCGACCGTCGCTCAGTGATCGAGCTGCTGGGGCGGCTGCGGGCGCCCGAAGAGGAAGCCCTGCACGGTCTCGCAATTGTAGTCCTCGAGGCGCGCAAGCTGCGTCTCGGTCTCGACGCCCTCGGCGAGGACTTCGCACCCCAGCGATTGGCCGAGCTGAAGCACGGTCTCGATGATCCGTCGGGCCTTGGCGTCGCTCTCGATGCTGAGGGTGAAGGACTTGTCGATCTTGATGCGGTCGAACGGGAACCGCCAGAGGTGGCTGAGGCTCGAATAGCCGGTGCCGAAGTCGTCGAGCGCCAAGCGCACGCCAAGCTCGTGCAGCCGTTCCAGCGTGCGCAACGCCACGTCAGCACGGTCGACGAGCACGCTCTCGGTCAGTTCCAGCTCGAGCTGATCCGGCGCCAAACCCGATCGCTGAAGCGCCGCGGCGACGCAGTCGACGAGGTCGTCACCGCGCAGGTGCGTGGCCGACACGGTGACGGCGATGCTCAGCTCGCGCGGCCAGCGGGTCGCCTCGGCACAGGCCTGCTCAATCACCCAATGGGTTAGCGGGACGATGAGCCCGGTGTCCTAGGCAAGCGCAATGAACTCCCCGGGTGGGACCAAGCCACGCTCCGGATGACGCCAGCGTACCAGGGCCTCGTAGCCGATCAGCTCGCGATCGCTCACGCGGTGCTGCGGCTGATAGTGCACCTCGAACGCCTCGGCGGCGAAGGCGTCACTGAGTTCCGCCTCGAGCCGGCGGCGCGCCAACAGCGCGGCGTCCATGTCTGCGGCATAGAAGCGAAAGGTGTCGCGGCCGTCGGCCTTGGCGCGGTAGAGGGCGATGTCGGCTTGTTTGATCAGCCCGTCGGGGCTCAAGTCGGTCATGCTTTCGGCGACGCCGATGCTCGCGCTCGCGACGACATGGCCCTGCGGCAGCTCGTAGACTTCGCCCAGGCTGGCATGGAGACGCTTGGCCATCGCCAACGCGTCTTCCTGCCGGCCCAGCGCCGTCTGGACGATCCCGAACTCGTCACCGCCCAGCCGGGCAACGACGTCGACATCTCGGGCAACCGCGCGCAGCCGCTCAGCCACTTGGATGAGCAGCGCATCACCCGCGTCGTGACCATGCAGGTCGTTGACCGCCTTGAAGCGGTCGACGTCGATCAGAAAGATGCCGAGCTGGCTGCCGTCGCGGCGCGCGCGAGCGAGTTCCGTCAACAGCCGCTCGTCGAAGCGGCGACGATTGGCGAGACCTGTCACCACGTCGTGCTGGGCAAGGAAAAGGGCGCGACTCGACGCCGCGGCGTGGGCCCGAAGGATGGCTCGATACTCGACCGCACGGCGGCCGACATAGATGGCGCCGGCCATGGAAATGAACCATGCCGCACCGAGAAGCTCGTCGATCTCCCAGTCCTCGTACTGCTCGGTCCACTCGAGAACATACTCGATCAAGTCGAGATGACCCGCAGCGTAGACGCCCGCCACAACGAACAGCAGCAGCAGCAAGAGATCGGTGTACGCCGTCGAGCGTGCGGCGATCGGTGCGCCGAGGGGCGCCTGCTCAGTGGTTGTGGCCATCGGTCCCTCTTCCTTCGACGGACCCAACCTCGTGGCAGTTGGTTGATGAACGCCTAACCTCAGACCCGGGTCGCACGCGTCGCCCTCGGCAGCGCTGCCTGGGCCGAGGATGTGCCGGATGCTCCCAAGGGCTCTCGGCCGTGCCGCTCGGCTTCAGGAAGGCCGTCGTTGTTTGGGCGGGAGCACCGGGCCAACGCTTCCTTAAGCTGCTCCTGGCAGTCTCGCGCGCAGGCGACCGCCGTCGACGGCGCGCGGAGCCAGCAGTTCCGGCAGCGAATGGAGCGCGTCATGCCACGCGTAAAGAGTCATCAACAAGTCAATATGAATACCTTCTTCGACAGTTACTTAGATGATGGCACGTACTATATTGAATTATCGAACAACCTGGTCAGCGAAAGCGATGACAATACCACAGTCAATTATTTTGGGAGCTATGTGCTAAACGGCTCGCCGCTCGATGGCACGATCGCACGCTACGAACGGTACGAGAACGGCAAGCTCCAGTTCTCCGTCGAGAATCTCGCGCTGGATGCGACCGAGACCCAGGCGCTGGCCGACGAGGACGATGCGCTGCTGTTTCCCTGGATTTTCGCGGGCGGCGATACCATCACCGGTTCGAGCGCCGCGGATGTGCTGCTTGGCTACGCCGGCAACGACGACATCAAGGGCAACAAGGGCGCTGACACGCTCGACGGCGGCAAGGGTAACGATGTCCTCCGCGGCGGCTCCGGCGAAGATCGCCTCGTTGGCGGCCGCGGTGCCGACACGCTCGAAGGCCAAGGTGGCGTCGACACCGTCGACTACGGCGCCGAGGACGGCGACCGCGGCGTCGACGTTGATCTCGGCGACGGCGAAGGGCGCGACAGCTTCGGACAGCGGGATCGGTTCACCGGCATCGAGAACGTTGTCGGCACGCCGCATGACGACCGCATCGTCGGCAACGCCGCCGACAACAAGCTGAAGGGAGCGAACGGCGCCGACACGCTCAAGGGTGCCAAAGGCAACGACGTGCTGCTGGGGGGGAACGGCTATGACAAGCTGATCGGCGCCAGCGGCAACGACACGCTGCGCGGCGAAGGTGGCCGCGACGAGGTGCTCGGCGGCGACGGCCGCGACCAGATGACCGGCGGCGACGGCCGTGATCGGCTCGACGGCGGCACGGGCAACGACCGCATCTTCGGTGGCGACGGCGACGACGAGCTTGCGGGCGGCGACGGCTACGACACGCTCAAGGGCAACGCGGGCGATGACCGGTTGGATGGCGGCGCCG
>CAYUKE010000062.1:0-12195 GCA_964445185.1 uncultured Geminicoccaceae bacterium | reverse complement strand
AGCCAGAGCGGCGACACCGGACGGTCACCGTGGCGATGCCTGCGGCACCGAAGCTGGAGACCTCCATCTACCGGCAAAGGCGGCCGCATTTTTCGGCGCCGAAGTCGATGACGGCGTGAGGCCGATCGGTCGCTGCCGCTCTCGTAGCCGTCGCGGCAGGCTCGGAGGCGCTGGAGGGACGTCAGGCGGGACTGGCCTGGCGTTCGAGCCAGAGCAGGCGGCGCATGTTGTAGACAAGGTTGGTGAGGCCGATCTTGGTCTTGGCCCGCGCCAAGCCGATGGTGCGGACGAACAGACCCATCCGCGCCTTCTGCTCGGCGAAGACGTGCTCGACATGGGAGCGGACGGCCGACTTCTTGGCATTGGCTCTAGCAGTACGCGCCGGCATCGGCCTGCCGCGCGGCTTCTTGCGGTGGATGTGGCTCGTGAGCATGCGCTGGGCGAGTAGGGCCTCGTTCTTCTGGCTGCGGTAGGCGGTGTCGGCCCAAACGCCTGACGCCGTGTTGGCCGGATCGAGCAGGTCCTTCAGCTTGGCGCCGGCATGGGCCGCGGCATCGGTCACCCGCCAGGTGCGGATCAGGCGATGGCGCCGGTCGGCGCCGACATGGTTTTGATAGCCGAAGGCGGGGATGGCGATGTCGACCGCCGGCACCTCGCCGTCTCGGTCCGGCTTGGCCTTGGTGTAGCGCACCGTCCAACGGGCATCGCGGTCCTTCTGGCGCAGCTTGGCCGGCTTGGCCTGCCAGTCTTCGGGGATGCGCCCCTCCTTGAGCGCCCGCTTCTCCGCCTTGGTGTTGCGCTGCTTCGGCGCCGACACGATCGTGGCGTCCACGAGCTGGCCCGACATCGCCAGATAGCCGGCCTCACGCAGCGCCGCGTCGAACCGCCGGAACAGGGGCTCGACGGCATCGGCCTTGGTCAGGGCCTCGCGGAAGGTCCAGATCGTGTTGGCGTCGGGCACCGCATCGCCAAGCCCCAGCCCGAGGAAGCGGATCCAGGTCAGCCGGTCGCGCAGGTAGAACTCGGTGCGCTCGTCGGAGAGGTTGTTCTGCGTCTGCAGGATCAGCACCTTGAACATGAGCACGTGATCCAAGGGCGGCCGGCCGCCGCGCGAGCGATCCGCCCGCGGCACAGCGCGCTCCAGTTCGTCTCGGAACAGCTCGAAGTTCACCACGGTGGACAGACGTTCCAGGTCGTCGCCCTTGCGGCTCAACCCCGCAAGCCGCTCCTCCAGATCGAAAAACCCAGCCTGACGCGCCATCCCCGTCTCCCGCTGTCGTGCTCCCATTCAAGCACCAACGCCCTCAGCCGGCGAGGTTTTTGGAGGCCTCCAGCTGTGCTTCGTGCACACCGCCGACCTCGCTTGAGGTCGCGTGGCGCTTCAGACCACGGCGAGCGGTTGGTGCGGCGTCGGCGGCAGGGTGGCAACCAAGGCATCGCCCGCTTGAACGCGACCGTCGCGCAGGACGACGGCCATCACGCCGGCCTTGCGGACGAGCACGCCCACCGCGTCGCGGTCGAGAACCGCTTGCAGCAGGCCTGCGCGAAAGCGCTCGATCTGCGCGCAGGGGTTGCGCAGCCCCGTAACGGCGACGACGGCCGCATCACCGAGCTGAAGGCGACTGCCGCGCGGCAGGCCAAGAAGGTCGACGCCGTGGGTGGTGACATTCTCGCCGAGTTCGCCTGGCGCCACGGCGAAGCCCTGCGCCTTCAGGCTGTCGAGCAGCTCGCCCTGCAGCAGATGGATTTGGCGGAGGTTCGGCTGCGTCGGGTCGCGAGCGACCCTCGAGCGGTGCTTCACGGTAGCACCGGCGTGCGCGTCGCCGGCGACGCCCTGCCCGGTGACGAGATCGATCGCCGACACCGTCGCCTTGGAGAAGCCGTGCTCAGCGCTGCGATGCACGGCGGCGACGTGGCCCGTCACCGTGCCAAGCTCACCTGCTCGCGTGTCCAGGTCGTCAAAACCGCCGGTCCTAGCGACGTCCATGGCGTCCCCCCGTGGCGCCGCAAGTGCTCCGGCTTGGTTGCGCTCGCGCTGCCGACGCTCAATCTTGCCCCAAGCCGGATGGCGGGGGGAGTGTTTTGCGGATGCGGTGCTGCAGCCGACGGCTGCTGTTTTGGGTCTGGCTGGTGTTGTCGTGCGGCCTGGGCGAGGGCGCGGCCGATGATCTTGAGGTCGACTGGACCGGTGCTTGGGACACGCGCTGGCGCGACGGTGGCGCCGCTCTCTACCTGCAGCAGGATGGTGATCTCGTCACCGGGTCCTACCCGGTGCTCGACGGCACCGTCACCGGCGAAACCCGCGGCGAGCTCCTCGTCGGCGAGTGGGTCGAGCCCGGCGGCAGCGGTGCGTTCGTCTTCTCCATGGCGCCGGATCGGCAGTCCTTCATGGGCCGCTTCGGCAGCGGCGAGTGGTGGACCGGGGCACGTCTGCCGCCGGGCGAGATCGGCGGCGAGGTGACCGCCGACGCCTCGAGCCCCAGAGCCGCCCTGTTCTCCTTCGTCGCCGCCGGCAATGCGGCCCGCGACGGTCGGATCGACCGGCTCGGGCCGGCGCTCGCCGTGCTCGACTTCAGCGACCTGCCGAGCGAGGCCACCGACACGCCGACCAAGCGCCTGGAGCTTGCGCAGCGCCTCTTCGAGGTCCTCGACCTGCTGACCTTCCGCGTTTGGGCCTTGCCCAATCCGGGACCCGACGACCGGGTCATCGACGCGCCCCTCAGCCAAGTGGGGACCGGTGAGGCGTTCACGCTGCAGGTGCGCTACCAGGTCCGCGCGAACGGTGCCGCTGGCTGGCTCATCGTCGTCCCGCCAGCGGAGGCCACGGCCGCCGCGCGTGAGCGCCTGTTGGCCATGCTCGACGGCGAGCCCTATCACAGCCGGGAGCATGAGGAGCTCCGCACCCCGCGCGACACGATGCGCACGTTCCTCGAGCAATGGCAGCGCTGGCAGGCGACTGGCGATCACGATCTTCTCTTTCGGACGCTCGATCTCTCCGGCATCTCGGCGACGGCGCGTGACGACGAGGCGGCCCAGACCGCGCAGTACCTGAAAGAGGTCATCGATCGGATCGGTTACGTTCTGTGGCAGGAGCTGCCCAACGATCCCAACCAGCGAGGCGCCTACACCCACTTCGTTCATCCCGCCGGCCGGGTCGAGATCGGGCCTGTGGCGACTGCCGACGGCGGCCGCGTCTGGCAGTTCACGCGCGAGACGGTCGAGGCAGCGCGCAGTCTCTACATCGCCCTCGAAGACATGCCGCTCGACGAGCGTGTCGAGCCGACGAGTTCCACGCTCTACCTGGACATTCGCGACACCATGCGCGCTGTCGATAGCGATCTGCTCGATCCTGTTCTCGGCGCGGAGAGCTGGCAATGGCTCGTCTTGGCCCTGGGGCTGGTGATCAGCGTGCCGCTGGGCTGGCTGGTGACCTGGGTCATCTTCCGGCTGATCCTGCGCATGGAGCGCGGGCCGGACGAGATGATGAGCGTCCGGCTACGCTTCATGTGGCCTCTGCAGGCGGTGTTGATCGCCGGTCTCGGCTGGGTGACGTTGCGGCTTCTCGGGCTGCCCGAGGTGATCGACGTGCCCTTGCGGGTCTTGATCGGCATCGTCCTCTCCGTCGCCGGCGGCTGGCTCGCCTATCACTTGATCGACAAGCTTGGCTCGCTCGCCGGTGAAGCCTCGGGGCGGTTCCACTATCGCGACGAGATGCTGCGCTCGCTGGCCATCGCGTTCGCCAAGGTCGGCGTCGTCGTCGGCGCGCTACTCTTCCTGGCTGAAGTGCTGTCGATCCCGTACCAGGGTGTCTTCGCCGGGCTAGGCCTTGGCGGCCTCGCCGTGGCGCTCGCCGCCCGATCGACCATCGAGAACTTCATCGGCGGGCTGACGCTGCTTGCCGACAAGCCGATTCAGGTCGGCGATTTCTGCCGTTTCGGCGACCAGATCGGTACTGTCGAAGGCATCGGGTTGCGCTCGGTGAAGATCCGATCGTTGGATCGTACTGTCATCACCATCCCGAATGGTGACTTCGTCAATCTCTACATCGAGAACTACGCGCGGCGTGACAGCATTCTGTTGAGGACGACGCTGCAGCTTCGCTACGAGACCACCCCGGATCAGCTCCGCTGGGTGCTGGCCAACCTGCGCAAGTTGATGATTCAGCATCCGCGTGTTCTCGCCGAGCCGTCCCGCGCCCGGCTCATCGGGTTCGGCGCGCACTCGCTCGACATCGAAGTTTTCGCTTACGTCGAAACGTCCGACTGGAACGAGTATCTCAGCATCCAGGAGGACCTCTACCTGCGCATGATCGATGTCGTCGAGCACGCGGGCACGGGCTTCGCATTCCCTTCGACGATCAACTATCTCTCGCGCGATCGGGGTCTCGACGCCGAGCGGACAGAGGCCGCGCAGGCCAGCGTGGCGCGCTGGCGCGACCGCGATCGGATGCCTTTCCCCGAGTTCGACGAAGATGAGCGCTGGGGGATGTTCAACCAGCTCGAGTATCCGCCGCCGGGCTCGCCGCACAGTCGCGCCGCGCAGGACCGGCGCGGGCAGAAGCCGGAAGCGGCGGATTAGACTGCAAGTGTAGTCAACGTGGATATCAGAGGCTCAGCGCGAGCGCCTGAGCCAACCGGGCGTCACGCCAAGTCTCCGTCGCATCTGCGTGGTCAAATGCGCTTGCGAGCTAAAGCCGCAAGCCAGCGCGATGTCGGCCAAGCTTGCGTCAGCCTTGGCGATGAGCGCGCGCGCTCGGGCCAAACGACGGTCGATGATATAGTCGTGCGGCGTCACGCCGATTGCGGCCTTGCACGCGCGGGTGAGGCAGCCGGATGATAGGCCGAGCCGCCCCGCCAACGTTTCGACCGACAATCGCTTGCCCAGCTCGGCTTCGATGATCTCGCCAATCAGCTTCAGGCGGCGTGGGGTCATCCACTTCTCGCTGTTGGTCGATTGAGCTTGGTTGTTGGGCTTGATGACCGTATCGCAGAACTCGGTCACCTCGCGTTCGACGTCGAGGGTATCGGTGGGTGATTCCGACAACAGATGGCGGCGCAGGTTTTGCGCGGCGGCGATGGCGTCCGGCTTGATTCGGTCGGTGAACTGGCGATCGGGCCATCCCGACTGGAGACCGGTGAGCTCGATGACAAGGTACTCACCGCCGTTTGGCGATCGCGAGGCAACGTCGCAGCCGGCAGGCGTGTAAGCGATGCTGTTCGGGCGGGTGCGGAACGGACGCAGACGATCCGACGCAAAGGCATGCATGCCGTCCTGCATGTCGAAGGCGAAGCCGATGACGGGTGCGGCCGGTGTGTAGCGGACAGCGTACGCCGTTGCCGGAAACAGGCGCAGCGTCGTGCTGCCCAGCACGGTCGCGGGTGGCGCTCCGGCTTGGCGTAACCGCCGCTGCCGTAAGCCTACGTTGGGATTGGCCATCATCCCCTTCCGCCGCTTCGTTTGGGTCAGATTTCTGAAAGATCCCCGTACGATGCCGGGCTTAGTCTCGCGCACGAGCAACGGGAACGTCGACCATGCCACTCTTTAGCCTCGAAGACTTGGCCACGGCCGCTGCCCTCGTGCAGGACTTTGTGCCGCCGACACCCGCGCACGCGTGGCCGCTGTTGGAGGCGCGTGCCGGGGTCAAGGTGTTCGTCAAGCACGAGAACCACACGCCGACCGGCGCATTCAAGGCGCGCGGCGGTTTGGTTTATCTCGACGCGCTTCGGCGCGCCAACGCTTTGCCGAAAGGGTTGGTGACCGCGACGCGCGGCAATCACGGCCAGTCGGTCGCGCTGGCCGCGAGCCGCAACGGGTTGCCGTCGATTATCGTCGTGCCGCATGGCAACTCGCGCGAGAAGAATGCCGCCATGCGCGCCTTTGGCGCCGAGCTGTTGGTCGCCGGTAGCGACTTCGACGAAAGCCGTGCGATTGCCGAGCAAATCGCTGATGAGCGCGACTACCATTTCGTGCCGTCGTTCCATCCGGAACTTGTCAAAGGCGTGGCGACCTATGCGCACGAGCTGTTTACCGCGGTCGCGGACCTTGCGGTTGTCTACGTGCCCATCGGCATGGGCTCGGGAATCTGCGGTTTGATCACCGTGCGCGACTTGCTCGGGCTCGACACCGAGGTCGTCGGGGTTGTCGCGGCGAACGCGCCGGCGTTCGCCCTGTCGTTCGACGCCGGCCATCCCGTGCGCAGTCCGAGCGCGTTGACCTTTGCCGACGGCATGGCGTGCCGCGACCCGCAACCCGAACCGTTCACGCTCGTGCGTGAGGGTGCAGCGCGGATTCTGCAGTTGAGCGAGGACGAGATCGCCGAGGCGATCCGCATTTACTACACCGACACGCACAACGTCGCCGAAGGGGCGGGCGCGGCGCCGCTGGCGGGCTTGCTGCGGGAGAAGGACCGTTACGCCGGCAAGCGCGCCGCCGTCGTCCTTTGCGGTGCGAACATCGATACCGAGGTCTTCGTCGAGGTGCTTTCCGGTCGAACACCTCACGTCGGCCAACAAGCCGAGGAAGGCTGAAGCTCGCCAGGATCCTGCAGACGGCAGGTACTGACGACTTGCGAACCCCCTAAGCGTCGCAAGGGCCGGCCGCCCTGCGCGCCGCGCCGCGATCCCCGCACGGCTCGTGTCTACTCAGTTGCCCTGGTTTTCCGGCGGCAGGGTCGTCGCTGGGTCGAAGGTGTCGAGCGTCGTTCGGTCGAGGACGTCGAGCTGCGGCCGTACCTCCGCCAGCAGCGGCTTGCCCTCGGCCGCGCGAACGGCAAGGTCTACGGCGATCCGCGCTTGCGCCACCGGACGATCGTTGACCGCAGCCAGCACCTCGTGCCGCTTAACGCCGGCGACGATCGGGCGGGTCAGGTTGACGGCCATGAGTTCGATGGCGCCCGCGCCGCGGAACTCGTCGATGGCGGCGCGGATGACATTGGCGGTGCTGGCGAGGGCGTTGAAGTCGTTGTCACCGGCCCGCAGTTCGCGAAGCTTGGATCGGATCGCCTCGTCGTCGAGCGCGACGTGGTCGCCGCCGACGATGTCGACCGCGCTACCGGCGATGCCGGCGCGAAAGCCCAGATCGAGCGGCCCGGTAAACGCTGCCGTGGTCGGCCCGGCGAGCCAGATCAGGCGCAGCGGCGTCGTGTCCCGCGGATGGCGCTCGGCAATATAGCGGCCGGCGGCCTTGGCGATCCCTACTGGATCGCCGCGAACGCGCGCGGTCACGCGATCGCTGCCGGAGCCGGTGGCGAGATCGATCACCGGAACGCCGTTTGCCCGCGCTCGCGCGATAATCGGGTCGAGCTGCCCCGCCTGGAGCGCCACCAGGATCAGTGCTTCGGCGTCATTGTCGAGGCAGGCCGCGAGCTGGTCGCGTTGGCGGGCGGGCCCGCCACCGCGGGCGTCCTCGACGCTGAGCCGAACCCCTTGGCGCGTCGCCTCCTGGCGGAGCCCGTAAGCGAGGGCGTCGAAGTAGTCGACCCCGAGCGTCGGCAGCGAGGCGCACAACTCCCAGGGTCGACTGGCACCCGGCAACGGCACGTAGTCGACACGGGAGAACGTGCCGTGCGGATGAAACGGCGGTTCGCGCGTCTCGATCGGCTGCGGATACCAAGGTTTCTCGGCGCGCGCGGGCCCGCCCGTCGCTGCAGCGATCGCGCCGACGAGGCTGATGAGAATAGCCGGTAGGACCCGCCGACGCGGCTTCGTCATGCGCGCTGCAACGTCGGCGCCTGGCTTCAGCGGAAGGGATGCGCGGGCGCTGACCATGCGGCCTGGAACAGAAGCGCGCCGACGAGCGCCAGGATCAGGCCGCCGGTCAAGGCGATGACGTCGAGCCAGCGTTGGCGGCGGCGATCCGCATCGGGCAGGGCGTGGGCAACCGCGAGTGCGGTTCGGCGGGCGAAGACAGCGAGCGCGGCTAGCGTGCTGGTCGTGAGGGCCGTTCCGGCGGCCATTGCCAGCACGGCCAAGGCACCGACGGTAGGCAACCCGCCGGCGTGGGCGAGAAGCAGAATGACGAGTGCGCCGGCGCAAGGTCGCAGCCCGATCGACGCGACGACGCCGAGGCTCGCCCAGATACCTGCCGGCGCCGGTTGCGCATGGTGGTGGTGCCCATGGCATTCGCGGCAGCCCGGCGCCGGGGTCCGCAATAGGCTCACGCCGGCACGGCAGGCCAGGAACGCGCCCAGGCAGGCAACAAGCGCGAAGCTCATCAGCTCGAGATCCCCGCTTGTTCCGCGAGCTTCGCGGAGCGTGAGGCCGAGCAGATGGACCGCCACGTGCACGGCTACGATCGCTGTCAGCCCCTGCGCGAGCGACGCCGCTGCCGTCAGGGCGAGCGCATGGGCCAGCCGGCTCTCGTGGGTCGCCACGTAGGTCGCGACCACAACCTTGCCGTGACCCGGCCCGGCGGCGTGGAACACGCCATAGAGGAAGCTGAGTGCCACGAGCGGCCACGCGGCCGCTGGTCCGGCGTCGCGCACGGCGTGCACGGCCCCGGCGAGTTGGCGGTGCAGGGCGCGCTGCAACTCGACGACCCACTGCACCCAGCCGTCGACAAGGCCGGGGCCGACCGTTGCCGCTGCAGCGACCAGCGCGGTCACGATCAGACCCGGCAACAGCCACCGCAGCTGCGGGATCGAGCCAGTCAACGGAAGTCGCACGTTACCTCGATCCACTGCGCGAAATGCGCGCCCAAACCATCCTCCGCCTGGGCGAACCTGTCCAGAGCGGCCGCCAGCCCAACGATTTCGGCCGACGGCGTCGGCTCGATGAGCTGCGCGCGACAGGGTTGGGCGACGGGACCCTGGAGCTGGACCGGCTCCTCGCCGACATGGAGAATCTCGATGTAATAGGTCGGGTCGTAGACGGCGTACCGGACATCCGCGCCGGCCGCCGCGACGGGCTCGGTCAGCGGCAGCTCGAAACGGAGCCAGATGCGCTCAGCTGCGACGCCGTTCGCATAGTCGACCACCGGAGCAAAGGTCTGTGCCGCGCCGTCCACCTCGAACTTGGTGAAGTAGCCATAGTCGGCGAGTGTCGCGATATCCTCGCTCGCCAACAGCGCCAGCCCTTCGTCCTGGTCGATGCCGCTCAGCTCGAGCTCGTCGAGAATGAAGGCCGAGTAGAGCTCGTCGAACAACCACGCCTGGACGATCGCGCGAACGCGGCCCCGCTCGTCGAACAGGAGCTTGCTGCGCATGTCGATCCAGCCGTGCGGGTGCGCGCCGGCGCTGCTGCTGATCCCGGTCGTCAGAAGAATAACCAGCGCCGCGGCCAAGCCGCTCACCCTCAACATGATTGCACTCCTGACCGATTGCCTTCGTGGCTGCAACGGTCGGATGTCAGAATACCCAGCGCCAGACGGTGCGACGTGGTGGCGCTGGAAGGAACGCCTCGGGCTGCAACGCCTGCAGGCGCGCGAGGCGCTCGTGGGTCGGCGGGTGCGTGCTGAGCCAAGAGGGTGGGGTGCCCAGAGCGTAGCCGAGATGGCGCAGGCGGGTCCGCCAGCGGTCGAGACGGCAGAGCGCGGAAGCGAGGCCATAGGCGTCGTCGGTCAACGCGACCGCAGCGGCGTCGGCGGCAAATTCGCGACGCCGCGACAACCACAGCTGCAGGGCCAAAGCTGCGCTCGGCGCGCCGAAGAAGAGAAGCGGAACGAGGAGCGGCACGTCGCTCCCAAGCAGCGCCGACGCGACGCAGGTGAGGAGCCCTAGCTGCGCCACGCTCCGGGTCGCCTGGACCAGCGCGCGGCTCAGCCGCAGGACGTCGGTGTCGCCAGCCTGGAGGTGGCCCACCTCGTGGGCCAGAACGCCGCGCAACTCGCGGCGGTCCAGCTGCGTGACGAGGCCCTTCGACACGGCGACCGCCGTATCGTCGCCACTGCCGACGACGAAGGCGTTGGGGACGCTGCCGGGCAGCAGGTAGAGCCGCGGCGGGCCGACGAGTCCCGCGCGCTGGGCCAGCAGTGCTAGCGACCGGGCGATCTCCGGTGCCTGCCAGGGCGCAAGCGGCATGGCACGCTGCAGCCGCATCACGCCGCGAGTGCCTAGTGCGCCGAGCATCCGGGTGGTGATCACGGCCACGGCGAGCGACGCAACGACGCCGAGTACGCCGGCAAGGAGCCAGCCGGCGAGCACTAGGGTGCCGCCAAGCGCGGCGACCAGCGCTAGCGCCTCGACCTGGTATCCACGCCGCGCCGAGTGCAAGCGGTCGTGCAGTCGCTTCATCGACATGGCTCAGTCGTTGACTTTGCCGCGCGCCCAGGTCCGCAGCGCGGCGACATCCTCGCTGTCCGTTGGCAACACGATCAGCACGCGCGCGAGCTGGTCACCGCGCGTGCCGGCCGCCGGGTCGGCGATGCCACGGCCGCGCAGACGCAGCACCTTGCCGGAGCTGGTGCCCGCCGGCACCGCGAGCGCCACCTCGCCATCGATCGTTGGCACCGGCGCCTTGCCACCGGCAATCGCCGTGGCAAGCGGGACGTCGACATCGACGTGCACGTCGCGACCCTCGCGCCGGAAGCGCGCATCGGCCCTGACGCGAACTGTGACCAGCGCATCGCCGTTCCCGCGGCCCTGGCCCTTGAGGCGCAGAACCTGCCCGTCCTCAACTCCGGCCGGGACGTTGACGTTGATCGCCTGTCCGTCTGCAAGCAGCAGCCGCTGCGGACCGCCGCGCGCCGCGTCGACGAAGCTAACGCCAAGCTCGTAAGGCACGTCCCCGGCACCGGCGCTGGTTGTCCCTTCGAAGCCGAAGCCCGCGCGGCCGCCGCCGAAGATGGAGTTCAGTACGTCTTCGAAGCCGCCGTGGTCGGTCGGGCCGCCCGGCCCCGTTCGAGCCTCGAAGCGACCGCGTCCCCGGCGCCCGCGCCGGCTATGCTGGAACCCGCCGAAACCGGTTCCGAAGCCGGCCCCGGGACCGAAGCCGGTGGCGAAGCGCTCACGGCCCTGGTCGTCGAGCTCGCCGCGGTCGTAGCGGGCGCGCTTCTCCTTGTCCTTGAGGATCTCGTAGGCCGCGGACACCCGCTTGAAGCGCTCTTCCGCGCGGCGGTCGCCGGGATTGCGGTCGGGGTGCAGCTCCTTCGCGAGCCGGCGGTACGCGCTGCGGACGTCCTCGTCGGATGCGCTGCGGTTGACGCCCAACACGTGATAGAGATCGACCACCCATTCTCTCCAGAAACCCGAGCGTCCGGCGGCGTGGCCGACGCGCTAACGATGAACGCCGCGGCGCCAGCTAGCAAGCGGGCCCCGATGCTTCGGCGGCGTTGGCGCTTACGCACCAGGACCGGTGCTGCCGCTCTGGGGACCATGGCTCGACCGTGCGAACGCACCGTTCGGCGCCGCCCGACGTGCGCACGTCCGGCGCTGCGACGGGGCAGGTGTCCGCGACCAGGTCCCGCATCCGCTCGTCGACCATCACCCCTGCCGCTTCGGATGTGGGCTTTTGCCGCCGGCCTGCAACCGATCTTCGCGGGGTTTCAGTCGCGCAAGAGGGCTTCGGCGCGGACCAGGTCTTCCGGCGTGTTGATGTTGAAGAAGGGATCGAGCGATCCCGCGTCCAGCCTTAGTTCGGCGGCCTCGATCTCCCGCGCCCAGTCTTCGACCCGACGCAGTCCGCGATCGACAAGCGCGGCGCGGAGCGGCGCCGCCAGGTCAACGTGCCAAAGCCCGACGACGGGATGTCGTCGACCACCGCTGACGCCGTGGACGGCAGCCCGGCCATCCCGGGCGGCATCGAGCTTGGCGATGAGATCCATCGGCAGGAACGGCATGTCGACCGCGGTCGAAGCGAGCCAGGCGATCTTGGGATGATGGTGCGCGCACCACTCAAGGCCGGTGAGGAGGCCGCCGAGCGGTCCGAGCCGGAGCGGGGTTGTGTCGTCGACCAGCTCGGTGCCCGCCGGCGTGATGTCGGCCAGCGTCGCCGGGGCGTTGACCGCAAGGGCCGTGCATTGCGGCCGCAACCGATCGTGCACGTGCGCCAGCAGTGGTCGACCGCCCAGCAGAACCCGCGCCTTGTCCCGACCCATGCGCCGGCTGCGCCCGCCGGCGAGGATCCAGCCGACCGTCGACAGATAGATGATGCTGCCAACGGTGAACAGGATCGTTCCCGCCAGGTAGGCGCTGGCGGCGATGAATTCCAAGCCCTCGTTCGGATCTTGGCGCTGCTCCGTTCGCCGGAGGTGAAGTACCTC